>JAWVYT010000046.1:0-9913 GCA_033722595.1 Longimicrobiales bacterium | reverse complement strand
TACCGGCTGGTCTTCCGCCATCCGGAGCGTACCTTGAAGGACGCGGAAGTCGACGCGGTGGTCGACCGGATCCTGGAGCGACTGAAGGATGCACACGGTGTCGAGCGCAGAGGCTGAGGCCGGGGAGGCTGCGGGCCTGCCCGAGGAATTCGAGCAGCTCGAGGGCCGGGTCCGGAAGCTCCTGGAGGAGCTGGCCGGGTACCGGGCCCGTGCCGAGATGGCCGAGGAGCGCAGTGCCGAGCTGGAGAAGGCGCTCCGGGACGTGAGCAGCGGCGCCCTGGACCCGATGCAGCTCCGGGAGCGGACGCGGAAGCTGAAGGCGGAGAACGAGGAGCTCCGCGACCGGATGGTGGCGGCCCGGGACCGGATCCGCCGGCTCGTCTCACGGTTCGATTTCCTCCGGGAGGAGCTGTGAGCGACGACGGCCGCACGGTCACGCGGGTCGAGATCGCCGGCGACGAGTACACGATCCGGTCGGAGGCGTCGGCGGAGTACACCCGGGAGGTGGCCCGGTACGTCAACGAGACCATCCGGGAGATCATGAGCCAGGGCCGGCTCGTGGAGGCCCACAAGGCCGCGATCCTGGCCGCGATGGCGCTGGCGGACCAGCTCTTCCAGGCCCGCGAGGAGACCGAGTCGCTGCGCGAACGGCTCACCGACCGGACCGTCCGGCTGCTCGCGGAGATCGATGACAAGGTGGCCTCCTCCGGCCTTGCATCCGGCGACTGACCGGGCCTAGCTTGCCACATTCCGGCAGTGGGTCTGCCGGTCCGCCGGGAGCGACGATCCCGGCGACGTGTCGTACTGCCTTCCAAGGCGCCGCGCGCCCGTTCGCCGCGCGCCTTTTCTGGAGTCCATAATGGAATACGTCATCGTGGGGGCCATCGCCGCCGTCCTCGGCCTGTTCCTGGGCTGGATCGGCGAGCGACTCCGGCTGCGCAACGCCCGGGGCGGCGCCGAGCAGGAAGCGGAGCGGATCCTCGAGGCCGCGAAGGAGGACGCCGAGCGGACCCGGAAGGCCGCGGAGCTGGAGGGCCGCGAGAAGGCCGTCCAGATCCGGGAGGAGTGGGAGCGCGAGGAGGGGCGCCGGCGGGAGGAGCTGGAGCGGGCCGAGGCCCGGCTGGACGAGCGCCGGTCCAACCTGGACCGGAAGTACGATGTCCTGGAGGACCGGGAGGCCGCGCTCGAGGAGCGCGAGCAGACGCTGGACGCCCGCCGCCGCCAGCTGGACGAGGCCGACGAGGTCGTCCGCGAGAAGGAGCAGGAAGCCCGCAGGAAGTTGGAGTCGCTGGCCGGGATGTCCGCGGCGGACGCGAAGAAGGAGCTGATCAGCCGGCTCGAGGACGAGGCCCGCTCCGAGGCCGCGAACACGATCCGCGAGATCAAGGAGGAGGCGAAGCGGGAGGGCGAGCGGGAGGCCAAGAACATCATCGGCCTCGCCATCCAGCGGATCGCGGCCGACCACACGGCCGAGAGCGTGGTCAGCGTGGTCACGCTCCCGTCGGACGAGATGAAGGGCCGGATCATCGGCCGTGAGGGCCGGAACATCCGGGCCTTCGAGCAGGAGACCGGGATCGACGTCATCATCGACGACACGCCCGAGGCCGTGATCCTCTCGGGCTTCGACCCCGTCCGTCGGGAGGTCGGCCGGATCGCCATGGAGAAGCTGGTGGCCGACGGCCGGATCCACCCGGGCCGGATCGAGGAGCTGGTGGAGAAGAGCCGGGGCGAGGTCGAGGAGTCCATGGTGAAGGCGGCCGAGGAGGTCCTCTACGACCTCGGGATCCACGGCGTGGCGCCGGAGATCGTGAAGGTGCTGGGCCGGCTGAAGTTCCGGACCTCGTACGGCCAGAACCAGCTGCTCCACTCCAAGGAGGTCGCGCTCCTGGCCGGGAACATGGCGCTGGAGATGGACCTCGACGCGCAGCTGGCCAAGCGGATGGGGCTGCTTCACGACGTGGGCAAGGGGCTCACCCACGAGCACGAGGGCACCCACGTGGAGCTCGGCTACGACCTCTGCAAGCGGCACGGCGAGCCCGACCAGGTGCTGAATGCCATCCGGGCGCACCACGACGAGGAGCCGCACCGCTACCCCGAGACGTTCCTGGTCACCGCCGCCGACGCCATCAGCGGCGCCCGGCCCGGCGCGCGCCGGGAGATGTTCGAGACGTACGTGAAGCGGCTCGAGAAGCTCGAGGAGATCGCCAAGGGCTTCGAGGGCGTGGAGCGGTGCTTCGCGATCCAGGCGGGGCGCGAGGTCCGGGTCATGGTCGACCCGGACCAGGCACGGGACAGCGACATGGCCCAGCTGAGCGAGAAGATCGCCCGCACGCTCGAGGACGAGCTCCAGTACCCGGGCCAGATCAAGGTGGTCGTGATTCGCGAGACCCGGGCCGTCGACTTCGCGCGCTGAGGGCCGGGCGAGCCGGAGGACCGGTTCCCTTCGCAGGGCGGCGACGTCACCTTTCAGCACGCCCGGAACGCGGAAACGCCGAGCGGGACCGCGTTCGGCGTTTGTTGGAGCGACGAGACAGCACGGAACGGCAACCGGCGGCCACGGCACTCCATCGGGATGGCCACGTGGCCGGGAGGGATAGAGCATGGCGAAGATCATCGATGGACGGGCGCTGGCGAAGGAGATGCGCGAGGAGGTCCGGGAGGGGGCCGAGGCCCTCGTCGCCGAGACCGGCGTGAAGCCCGGGCTCGCTACGGTGCTGGTGGGCGACGACCCCGCCAGCCACCAGTACGTACGGATGAAGGGCAAGGCGGCCGACAAGGCCGGCTTCGCCTCCCGTCAGATCACGCTCCCGGGCGACACGCCCCACGAGGAGCTGCTGGGCGTGGTGGAAGGGCTGAACGCGGACCCGGAGGTCCACGGGATCCTGGTGCAGCTCCCGCTGCCCGATCAGATCGATGAGGACGAGATCATCCGGGCGATCGACCCGGCGAAGGACGTGGACGGGTTCCACCCCGTGAACGTGGGCCGGCTCTCCATCGGCGACGAGGAGGTCCTGGCCCCGTGCACCCCCGCCGGGATCGTGGAGATGCTGGTCCGGAACGGCTACGACCCGTCGGGCAAACACGTGGTGGTGGTGGGGCGGTCCAACATCGTGGGCAAGCCGCTGGCGCTGCTCCTGCTCCGGAAGGCGCGGGGCGGCAACGCCACGGTGACCGTCGCCCACAGCCGGACGGCGGACCTGGGCGCGGTGACACGGCGCGCCGATATCGTGGTGGCAGCCGTCGGGCGCCCGAACACCGTCACGAAGGAGATGGTGAAGGAGGGCGTAGTGGTCATCGACGTCGGCTCGAACAAGGTCGACGACCCGACCGACGACCGGGGCTACCGGTGGGTCGGCGACGTGGACTTCGAGGGCGTCCGTGAGGTCGCCGAGGCGATCTCGCCGGTCCCCGGCGGGGTGGGCCCCATGACCATCACGATGCTGCTGAAGAACACGCTCGAGGCCGCGAGGCGCGCGGCCCGGGTCGCCGAGGGCGCAGGCGCGGCGTGACGGGACCGCTGGACCTTTTCGCTGCCGCGGAGGCGGAGCGGCAGACCCGCCCGCCGGGCGAGCCCGACGCGCCCCGGACCACGTACAGCGTCAGCAACCTGAACCGGCTGGTGCGGGAGCTCCTGGACCAGTCGCTCCCGCCGATGTGGGTGTCCGGCGAGGTCAGCAACTGGAAGCGGGCCGGGTCCGGCCACTGCTACTTCTCGCTCAAGGACGCGGACGCGCAGGTCCGGTGCGTCCTCTTCGCGAGCGACGCACGCCGGCTGCCGACCGACCCGGAGGAGGGGATGGCCGTGCGGGTCTTCGGCACCGTGACGCTGTACGAGCAGCGGGGCGACTTCCAGATCGTCGTCCGGGAGGTCGAGGCCACCGACGCCGGCGGGCTCTGGCGGCTCGCGTTCGAGCAGCTCCGGGCCAAGCTCGATGGCGAGGGGCTCCTCGCCGCGGAGCGGAAGCGGCCGGTGCCCCGCTACCCGCGGCGGGTCGGGGTGGTGACCTCGCCGGTGGGCGCCGCGGTGCACGACGTGATCCGGGTCGTGGAGGCCCGGGCGCCGTGGTGCACCGTGGTCCTGAGCCCCGCCCGGGTCCAGGGCGATGGGGCCGAGCACGAGATCGCGGCGGCGCTCGAGCGGCTCGCGGAGCACGGCGGTGTGGACGTGATCATCGTCGGGCGTGGCGGCGGGTCGGTAGAGGACCTGTGGGCGTTCAACCGGGAGGAGGTCGCCCGCGCCATCGCGGCGAGCCCGGTCCCGGTGGTCAGCGCCGTAGGGCACGAGACGGACGTCACCATTGCCGACCTGGTGGCCGACCTGCGGGCCGCGACGCCGTCGGCCGCGGCCGAGCAGGCGGTCCCCGACGGCGCCGCGCTGCGCAGGCAGCTGCGGATGGCCGCCCAGCGGATCGGCGGCGCGGCGAGCCGCATCGTCGCCGATCAGCACCGGCGCGTGGATACGCTGGCCGCGGGGCTGGAGTCGGGGATGCAGGCGATCATGGAGCGGCGGGCCCGGCGGCTGACCCGGTCGATGGACAAGCTGGAAGCGCTCTCGCCGCTGGCCGCGCTCAAGCGGGGCTACGCGGTGGCCCAGGACGCGGACGGACGACTCCTGCGCCGTACGGCCGATTTCGACGACGTGGACACCTTCCGCCTGCGCGTCGTGGACGGGCGAGTGGACTGCAGCGTGGAGGGGACGGAGCGCCATGAGTGAGGCGAAGGGTCGTGACGACGTCGGGCTGGAGGAGCGGCTGGCCCGGCTCGAGGCCATCGTGGAGCGCCTGGAGCAGGACGAGCTCGAGCTCCAGGAGGCGCTGGAGCTCTTCGAGGAAGGGATCGGCCACGTCCGGGCCGCCCACGGGCTCCTCGACGAGACCCGGCTCCGGGTGGAGAAGCTGGTGGTGGAGATGGACGGAGCGGTGAGCGTCGAGCCCCATTCCCCCGAGTGACCCGCGAGCCCGTCGACGCGTGGATCGCCGGGGCCCGCCCGGACATCGAGGCCGCGCTGGCGGACGTGATCGATGGCGCGGGCGGCGGCCCGCTGGCCGACGCTGCACGGTACGCGCTCGAGGCCGGCGGGAAGCGGCTTCGCCCCATCCTCTGCATCGCCGCCTACCGCGCGCTCGGCGGCAACCCCTCGGCCCCGGTCTACCGGCTCGCGACCTCACTGGAGCTGATCCACACCTACTCGCTGATCCACGACGACCTGCCCGGCATGGACGACGACCCGATCCGCCGGGGTCGTCCCGCCACGCACGTCGCACACGGCGAGGCCGTCGCCACGCTGGCCGCGGCGGCGCTGATCCCGCTGGCGGCTCGCACCGTCTTGGACGCCGGTCGGACGCTGGGGCTGGATGACGCGACCGTTCGAACGCTGGTCCGGACGCTGTGCGAGGCGGCCGGTGGGGGCGGGATGGTGGGCGGCCAGTGGCTCGACCTGGAGGCCGAGGGCCACGGCATCACGCTGGACGAGCTCGAGGCCATCCACCGGCGCAAGACGGGCGCGCTCCTTGCAGCGGCGCCCGTGATGGGCGGCCTCGCGGCGGGAGCCGACCGCGACACCCGGGACGCGCTGGCCATGTACGGCTCGGCGCTGGGCCTGGCGTTCCAGATCGCGGATGATATCCTGGATGTGACCGGTGATACGGCCGTGCTGGGTAAGACGGCCGGCCGGGACACCGAGCTGGAGAAGGCGACGTTCCCATCGCTGGGAGGCCTCGACGCCGCGCGCCGCAGGGCCCGGGCGGAGGTGGAGCGCGCGCTGGAGGCCCTGGACACCGGCGGGATCCGCTCGGACGCGCTCGCCGGGCTCGCGCGCTTCGCGGCGGCCCGGGACCGATAAGGTGAATACGGAGGACGATGTGGCGCTGCTGGACAAGATCGCCTCGCCGGCGGACGTTCGCCGGCTGGACGCGACGGAGCTGGACACGCTGGCCGACGAGGTCCGACAGCGGCTGGTCGACGTGATCAGCCGCCTCGGCGGGCACTTCGCACCGGGGCTCGGCGTGGTGGAGCTGACCATCGCGCTCCACTACGTCTTCGACACGCCGACCGACCGGCTCGTCTGGGACGTGGGGCACCAGGGCTACCCGCACAAGATCCTGACCGGCCGCAACGAGCGGTTCGACACCATCCGGCAGAAGGACGGCCTGTCCGGGTTCCTGAAGCGGGACGAGTCCGAGTACGACACGTTCGGGGCGGGCCACGCGGCGACGTCCATCTCCGCGGCATTCGGCATGGCCACGGCCCGGGACCTGAAGGGCGAGGACCACAAGGTGATCGCGATCATCGGCGACGGCTCGTTCACCAGCGGGATCGCGTACGAGGCCATGAACAACGCCGGCCACACCGAGCGCGATCTCATCGTCATCCTGAACGACAACGAGATGTCCATCGCGCCGAACGTCGGCGCCATGAACAAGTACCTGACCCGGATCCGGAGCAACCCGCTCTACAACCGGCTGCGGGACGAGCTGAAGGGGATCGTCCACCGGCTGCCGGAGCCCATGGAGCACCTGGCCGTGCGGCTCGATGACAGCGTGAAGAACATGGTGGTCGCGGGGATGATCTTCGAGGAGCTCGGGTTCCGGTACGTGGGGCCGGTCGACGGCCACAACACCGGCGAGCTGGTGGAGACGCTCCGGAACGTGAGGGACATGAGCGGGCCGCGGGTGGTCCATGTCATCACCCAGAAGGGGAAGGGCTACCAGCCGGCGGAGAAGGACCCGGTCGGCTGGCACGGCGCCAAGCCCTTCGACAAGATCAGCGGCGAGATCCACAAGAAGGGCGGCGGGCTGCCCCGGTACACCAAGGTGTTCGGCCGCGGGCTCGTCGAGCTCGGCGCGGAGCACCCGGAGCTCACGGTGATCACGGCCGCCATGCCCGGCGGGACCGGGACCGGCGCGTTCGGTGAGGCGTACCCCGACCGGTTCTTCGACGTCGGGATCGCGGAGGGCCACGCGGTGACCTTCGCCGCGGGGCTCGCGACGGAGGGGCTCAAGCCGGTGGCGGCCATCTACTCGACGTTCCTGCAGCGGGCGTACGACTCGGTGATCCACGACGCGGCGATCCAGAAGCTGCCCGTGGTGTTCGCCATGGACCGGGCGGGACTCGTAGGGAACGACGGGCCGACCCACATGGGGCTCTACGACATCGCGTACTTCCTGGCCGTGCCGAACACCGTGGTCACGGCGCCCAAGGACGCCACCGAGATGCTGGCGCTGCTGCGGCTCGGCGTGGAATACGACGACGGGCCGTTCACCCTGCGCTACCCCCGCGACTCCGTCCCCGCCGACGCCCCCGCAATGAGCGAGGTCGCCGACATCGAGCTGGGCACGTGGGAGACGCTGCGCGAGGGGAGCGACATCGCGCTCCTGGCCGCCGGGACCATGGTCCTGCCGGCGCTCGAGGCGGCGGAGATCCTCGAGGAGCAGGGGATCGACGCGTCCGTCGTGAACTGCCGGTTCCTGAAGCCCATGGACGAGACCACGCTGGACTGGGCGCTCGGGTCGCACCGGGCGGTCCTGACCGTCGAGGAGGGGACCGTCGTGAACGGGTTCGGCGCGGCCGTCGCGGCCCGGGCCGGCGACCGGGAGGGCGACCGCCCGCGGGTCCGGGTGATGGGCGTCCCCGATCGCATCATCGAGCACGCGACCCGGGGCGAGCAGCTCGAGGAGGTGGGCTTCACCCCCGCGGGCATCGCCGAGAACGCCCGGGCCCTGGTCCGGCTCGGCGTCAAGTCGGTCCGCGGGACGGCGTAATGGGCGACGCCCCTCCGTTCCGGCGCGTCGGGATCGTGGGGCAGGGACGGGACCCCACGCTAGAGGCCGTGGCCGGCACGCTCAACGAGCTGGCCCCGGAATACGAGCTCGAGCTCTACCCGGAGCAGGGGCTCAAGGAGCTGTTCGACTCCGCCGGCGACTTCGTGCCCGGCCGGTTCGACCTCCTCATCTCGTTCGGCGGCGATGGGACCCTGCTCCGCGGGGCACGGCTGGTGGCGACGCACCACACGCCCGTCCTGGGCGTCAACCTCGGCCACCTGGGGTTCCTCACCTCCGTCGGGCCCGGGGAGCTGGAGCCGGCGCTGGCCGATGTGATGGCCGGCGACTACTGGCTCGACACCCGGTTCACCCTCGAGGCCCGGGTCGTCGGCGAGGACGGCACCCCCGGCGGCGAGCACCTGGCCCTCAACGACGCCGTGCTCCACAAGGGCGGGTTCGCCCGCGTGATCCGCCTCGCCGTCTTCCTCGGCGAGGACCGGGAGGAGGTCGGCGAGTACACCGCCGACGGGATCATCCTCGCCACGCCCACGGGCTCCACGGCCTACTCCCTCTCGGCCGGCGGCGGGATCGTGGCGCCGGGGATGGAGTGCCTGCTCGCCACGCCCATCTGCCCCCACACCCTGGCCGTGCGGCCGCTGGTGCTGCCGGCCGATACCGTCGTGGAGGTCGAGATCCGCGAGCCCAACGCCGAGGTGGTCCTGACCGTGGACGGCCAGGAGGGCGAGGCGCTGACCAACGGCGACCGGCTGGTGGTGAGCCGGGGCGAGGCGACCGTCCCGCTGGTCCGGCTCCACGGCCAGAGCTTCTTCTCCACGCTCCGCCGGAAGCTGCACTGGGGGATCAAGGCGCCCACGGCGCCGGAGCCCGGCGAGGCGCCGCTGCAGGAGGGGAGGGCCGACGCCGATGGCGGCGAGCCCGACGACCGGTGACCCCGGACCGCGACCCGTCCGGCTATTGATCCACCCCGCCGACCCGGCCTATCATCAGCCATCATGCTGATCGAGCTCCGGATCGAGAACTTCGCCGTCATCGAGCGCCTCGCCGTGCGTCTCGAGCCCGGGCTGAACGTGCTCACGGGCGAGACCGGTGCGGGGAAGTCGATCATCGTGGGCGCGCTGTCGCTGCTGCTGGGCGAGCGAGCGTCCTCGGATGCGGTGCGGGCCGGCGCCGAGCGGGCGGTGGTGGAGGGTGTCTTCGATATCGAGGATCGCGCGGAGATCGGCGAGATCCTCCGTGAGCAGGGGCTCGACACCGAGGACGGACTGCTGATCCTGCGGCGCGAGGTCGCGCTGGAAGGCCGGAACCGGGCGTGGGTCAACGGCGCGGCCAGCACGGCAGGGCTCGTGGGCCGGCTGGGTAGCCGGCTGGCCGACCTCCACGGGCAGCACGAGCACCAGGCGCTGCTCCGGAACGCGGACCAGCGGGACATCCTGGACGCGTTCGCGGGTCAGACCGCGCTGGTGGAGGAGATGCGCACTGCCCACGAGGCGCTGGCCGGGATCCGCCGGGAGCGGGAGGCGCTGGAGTCGCGCCGTCGCGAGATCGAGCAGCGGGCCGACTTCCTCCGGTTCCAGCTGAACGAGATCGAGGAGGTGGCGCCCGAGCCCGGGGAGGGGGCGGAGCTCGAGGCCGAAAGCCGACGCCTGGAGCACGCCGAGGAGCTGGCTCGCCTCTCGGAGGGGCTGAACCAGGCGCTGTATGAGAGCGAGACGGCCGTGGCCGAGGTGCTGGGCGCGCTGCGCAGGGACTTGAACGAGCTGATCCGTATCGACCCGTCCCAGGAGGACGCCCGGGAGCTGCTGGAGACGGCGTACTACAACGTCGAGGAGCTGGGGCGCCGCATGGCGACGTACGCCAGCAACGTGGAGCACGACCCCGCGCGCCTCGATGCCATCCAGCGGCGGCAGGACCGGCTGTACCGGCTGAAGAACAAGTACGGCCCCGAGCTCGACGACGTGCTCGAGACGGCCCGGGTCGCCCGGGAGGAGCTGGAAGCGCTGGAGACGGCGAGCTTCGAGCGGCAGGCGCTCGAGACGCGGGAGGCCGAGGCCGCGGCCCGCGTCCGGGAGCTGGCCGACCGGCTGACGGCGGGCCGCGAGCAGGCGGGCGAGGAGCTGGCGGGCCGGGTGATG
>JAWVYT010000045.1:0-10056 GCA_033722595.1 Longimicrobiales bacterium | reverse complement strand
CCCACGCGAACAGGACCCGGGTGCCGCCATCGGGGTCCAGGAAGTCGCCGTGGGTCAGGTCGAGACCGCTGTCGTAGACCCCGATGATGACCCCCTGCCCCGCCAGGCCCTCCCACGTGGAGCCGCCCCGGCGGCGGAGCGCGTCGAACCGGGAGTCTGCGTTCGCCGAGTCGTTCACGGCCCCGGCCGTCGGACGTCCCGGCAGGAGCGCCTGCCCGGTCAGGGGCATGGCCAGCTCGATCATCCGGATCCCGTCCTCGGACAGGAGCGCCGGCACGGCGTCCAGCGGGATGCTGGCGGTGACGATGTCGCCGGCCCGGACCCGGATCCGCGCCCCCGCCGCCCGCAGCGCCGCCTCGCCACCGGGCCCGACCCGCACGAGGGTCCGAACGCGGACGCCGGCGGCGTCCCGCTCGAGGGCGGCGCCCAGGAGCCCGCTGGGTACCGTGGGAGCCGGGGCCCGGTCGGCCGCCACACCGGGCTGTGCGGCCTCCGGCGAGGGGGATGTCAGGAGCAGGAACCGCAGGGCGGGATCGGCGCGGGACAGGTCCTGCCCCGCGGCCGACCCCGCCACCATCAGCAGGGCCAGGACCAGTCCGATCCGGGCGCTCAGGGGCCTACTTCCCCCACGGATCGAAGCCGAACGTGTAGTAATCGCTGGGCCGACCCGAGATGTTCTCAATGGCTTCATCCAGCTGTTCCAGCGTCTGCGACTCCTCTCCCGCGCCCTCGGCGGCCCGGCGGATCGACTCGAGGATCTCCCGGACGTCATCGGGGCGCAAGAGGACGTACGAGCGCGGATCCTCCTGCTCGCCCCGGCGGTGCACCACCAGCTCCACCAGGTCCGTCTCCGAGGAGATCTTCCAGACATCGCCGGTCTTCTTGAGGAGCTTGTCCGAAGTCTTGACCTCGCTGTGGACCGCCTTGACCAGCCGCTTCACGTCGCGATCGGCGCTCTCGTCCCGCCGCCCACCGAACCGACGGCCCAGCTCCTCCGGGTCGCCATCCTCCGCGCGCTCCACCGCCCGGTTCATCAGCGAGCCGACCTGGGCGTAGATGCCGAGGACCAGCGGGACGGGGTCGATCGCGATTCGCATCGAGGCTGCCTCCTTGTGGTCGTTTCCGCGCCCGACGTCCTCACGTCGGACGCCCCCAAGTTTGTGGCAGGCGACCCCGCGCGTCCAGTCGAGGGCGGAGCGACGGCGCGTGGTCCGGCGCCCGAGCGCGACGTCCCGCGGGGTGGCGTCTGGCCCGTCCTCGGCTCATCTTCCGTGCTCCGGCCGTGGTCGAGAGACGGCGGGACCCGAGACCCTGACGAGCCCCTGCGGAGACGAAGGATGAAGCGAGCACTGACCCCCCTCCTGGCCGGACTCATGGTCTCCGGCTGCGGCTATCTCGGACTGGACGACGTGGCACCGCTCGACGAGGCGGAGGCGTTGGCGCCCAGCGACCTGGTCGCCGCCGTCCACGCGCGGCCCGCGGATGCCGGCGCCGAGCTGGTGATGGCTGGCCAGCTGTGGGTGCCCTGGGGCCGCGTCATGGACATGGCCGACACGGGCATCCGGCCCGTGGGCTCCACCCACGGCACCACCGTCTACGCCCGCTCATGGGACCGGGCACCGTTCGACGCCGTGTTCGTCGCGACCGACGACCGATGGCAGGGTTACGCGCCCGTCATCGGACGGCCCGGCGCGGCTCCAGCCGATCACTGACCCCCGATGCGCCCCGCCGGCCTGCTCGTCCTGGCGACGGTCTTCGTCCGGGGGCCCGGCGGCAACGTGGTCGGCTTCGCGGAGTTCGGCGACCGCGACGGCTGAGTCGCCGCGTCCGGTCCCGGCTCAGCCGCCGCCCGGCAGGTAGGCCTCCGGGATCGGGCTGTCGGGACGCTCGAAGTCCCACACGATGCTCGCCACCCACCACCGGCCGCCGTCCCGGACCAGCACGATGCTGTTGATCCCGCGGGAGACCGGCGCGCCCTCGAGCTCCCGCCGCGACTCGTAGGTGCTCCAGAGCTGGGCCACGCGGCCGTACCGGTGCGTGGTCCGGGCGATCTCCGTCTCGTAGAACGGGTTCTCGGCGAAGAACGGCGCCGTGCGCTCCCGGTACCCCTCGGGCGACACCGGCGTGGGCGCCACGGTATCGGGTCGGGGCCCGGCGTTCAACAGGATCGCGTCCGGAAGGAAGAGCGAGTGGAAGCGGTCCCAGTCGCGGTCGCCGGCCGGCCCCGAGATGGAGCCGTAGAGCGCCGCGACGATCCCATCGATGGAGGCCACGTCCGACTCCGCCTGGGCCGCCGCGCCGCCGGCCCCGAGGGCCAGCATCGCGAGGACCACACCCACGCGGGTCACGACGACGAGCCGGTCCCGTTGCCGACCCGCTGATCGAGCGCCTCGGCGGTCACGTCCCCGTGGGAGCCGCTCCACACCACATCGCCGCCCCGGAGCACGAACGCCTGCGGCGACTCGTGCCGGATTGCCAGCCGACGGGCCACCTCCCGGGCCAGCGGCCGGTCCCGGATCACGTCCACGAGGTACACGGGCACATCCGGGTGATCATCCATGAACGCCCGGACCTGACGCGCCGCCCGGGCGGATGAGCCGCACAGCGGACTGTGCTTGTACAGCACCGCCACGGGCTCCTCCAGCACCGTATCCAGCTGGTCCTTCTCCCGGATCGGCCTCGGCTCCACTCCGCTCACCCGAACAGCTCCCGTTGTGGTGACAGCTCATCAGGCGACACCGGGTCCAGGCCCAGGAGTGCCTGCAGCCTCCGAGCGCTCGCAGGACTGTGCCCCTGATAGTCGTTGTTGTAGAACGCGTACACCCGATCGAGGTCCAGCTCCTGGATCCGTCGCGCCCACGCATCCACCTGCCGGTCCCGGTCCCGTACCCTCGCCGCCAGGTCGCGGCGGTGTCGCGGTGACCCCATCCATCGGAGGTACAGCGTCCGCCCCGGCACGCGCCCGGCCAGGGAGCGGGCCGTGGCCTCATCGAGCCACGGACCCATGCTCAGGGCCAGCGTTGTGCCCGTATCTCCAAGCAGCGCCAAGGTTTGTGGACCGAGCCACTTCCGGTCCCGAAACTCTATGGCAAACGGCAGATCGCCCGGCAATGCATGCAGGAAGCTTGCCGTGACGTCGAACCGGGCGGGACCGAAATCGGGTGGGAGCTGGATCAGGACCATCCCGAGCTTGTCGCCGAGGGCACGCACGTCCCTGCAGAAGCGGAGCGCCGGGCGCGGGTCCTCGAGGCGAGCCTCGTGGGTCACCTCCCCGGGCATCTTCAGCGTGAACACGAACCCCGTGGGGGTGCGCTCGTCCCAGGACCGGTAGCGCTCCCTGGGCGGCGCGCCGTAGAAGGTGGAGTCCACCTCGACGGTGTCGAACGCCCGGGCGTAGAGCTCGAGGCGGTCGGCGGGGGCCGTACCGGGCGGGTAGAAGGTGCCGGTCCAGTGGTCGTAGCTCCACCCCTGGGTCCCGACGCGGACCTCCGGGCTCAGCGGCCCGTCTCCTCCTCCCCTTCGGCCGTATCGAAGAGGACGCTGTCGGGGGGCGTCTCGGGGTCGGGGCCGGCCTCGAGCGCGCCGCGGGTCCGGTCGTCCAGCAGGCGCTCGAGGAACCGCTGCTGCTCCTGGAGCGAGGCCAGCCGGGACTCGAGGGACTCCAGCGCCGACTCGATCCGGTCCAGCCGGGCGGGATCAGCGGGCGGGAGCTCCGGCCTCTGGCCGATCCATCGGAGGCCACCGACCAGAACCAGGACGCCCACGACGAGGATCATGACAAACGCGAAAAAGCCGACCACTGTGCACCCTCCCGTTCGATTCCATGGGAACATAAGGTGCCGGGCACCGACCCGTCGACGGGGCCCTAACGCCGCCCGAAACCGACCCCCGGGATCCCGCGCCGCGGTCGTGGTACCTCCCTTGCCCCTGTATCCTTACGAGACATACTGTCTATCGAGGCAGGAACTCCTCTCCGCCCCTCCCCTAGAGGGCACTGCGGCACGCAGTCGACGTTACCGAGGTGCAAAAAATGTTTCAGCCTTCGCTACATGGTTGGCCGTTCGCGAACTCGTACGCGCCCACGGGCCCGCAGCTGGGCATAGGCGCGCCCCCACCCGACTCGTTGGGGCTGGGTGGCGGGATGTGCTGGGCGGCGTTGGATCGGTACCTCCGCGGCGTGGAGATCACCGAGAACGTCCCGGCACCCGACCCGGGCGACCCGCTGCACACCGAGTTCGTGCAGCGCCAGGTCGCCGCACTGGGCGGTGTGTGGCGCCGGGTCCGGGAGTGGCAGGCGGCCCCGGACGGCTCCTGGCGCGACCGGCTGCCGATCCCCGTACCGTTCCCCGGTGACGATGTCGCGTCCCGGACCCGCCAGGAGTGGCGATCGCTGAAGCGGCCGCTGAAACGCGGCCAGCCGGTCCTGCTCACGCTCCTGCCCCCGGCCGGCGGCTACAGCCGCCCCCGGACCGTGCGCCAGGTCCTCGCGCTGGGCTGGTCCCGGTCCGGTAGGCGGGTGATCCTCTCGATCTACGATCCGGACCGGCCCGGAAACGACGATGTCGAGCTGGCCTTCAGCCTCGGCGGCCCGCTGGAGGCCCGGCTCACGGGCGGGGTGCCGATCCGCGGCTTCTTCGCGGTGGACTACGACCGGCGCCCGGCCCCGGTCGTCCGGACGGAGCCGTTCGACGATCGGTCCGTGCTGGGTCTGCGCCGGAGCGTCCAGGGGCGCCCCGCGGCGGCCGTGGGTCGCAAGCACATCGACCTGGCCGCCCGCAGCGAGCGCGGCGCGCTCCTGCACTTCCGGAGGCCCCGGGGCGGGCACTGGGAAGGCGTGAACGTCACCGAGGCCGAGGAGTTCGGCGCCCACGAGCTGCACGGCGACCCGATCGCGATCCACAGCGCCGGCGCCCTCCACGTCTTCTCCCGGAGCTACGTCGGCGATCTGCTCTATTTCCGGCGGGGCCGGAGCTGGTCGGTGACGAACTGCACGGAGGCCAAGAAGGCCGGGGCCCGGTTCAGGCTGAAGGGCACGCCCGTGGTCACGGCGGGCCCGTGGGGCGAGCTGAACGTCGTGGGCCGGGACTCCAGCGGCGGCGTGATCCACTACCTCTACCAGCGGATTCGGGGGTGGCGAGCGGTCCAGGTACCGGGCGACCCCATCTCCTGCGACCCCGCGGCCGTCCAGGTCGACGGCACGCTCCACGTGGTAGCCCTGGCCTCCGACGGCCGCCTGCTCCACTGGTCCCGGGAGGAGGAATGGACCGTGACCGACCCGGAGGCCGGCCAGGGCCCCGAGGTCCGGTTCCAGGACCCGCCCGTCATGGCGACGCTGGGCCCGGCCATCCACGTGGCCGGTCGGGACCGTCAGGATCGACTGGCCGTCCTGCGTCTCGACAGCGACGGGCGCTGGCATCGGACGGTCCTCGCCGGGGGGGTGGCGGGCCGCCCGCAGATCGTGCGTGGCCCGTCCGGCCTCCACGTCATGGCGCCGACCGCCGATGGCGGCGTCCTCCACGCCTGGCAGCAGGCCGACGGCTGGACCTCCGAGGACATCGTCGAGACGCGCCCGTCCCTGCAGCTGGAGGGCACGGGGCCGGCGGAGCTCGCCTGCTGGGGCGCCGAGACGTCGCTGCACGTCTTCACGCGGAAGGGGAGGCGGCTGCGGGTCCTGACATGGACGCCGGACGCCGACTGGGTCTCGGACCCGGTTTCCGACCGGGTCGGCGACCTGCCCACCACCTTCGTCGACGAGGGCGGTGGCCCGCACCTGGTCTGCACCGACGGGCGCGGGACCATCATCCACGTCGAGACCGGTCCGTGGGAGGAGCCGAAGCAGGAGAAGACCCGGGCCGGGCGAGCGGCGGCCAAGAAGCGGGCCGCGGCAGCCACCGCGGTGGCCCGGTCGCGGCCGGTGCGGGAAGAGCCCACGGCGCAGCCGCTGCCGGAGCTGGAGCCGACCCCCGCCCCGGCCGCCGCCGAGGAGCCGGAGCCCGCGGCGGAGGCGGAGCCGGAAGAAGCGGAGCAGCCGGTGGTGGAGGAGCTGGCGGACTTCGAGGCGGAAGCGCTTATGGGCCGTCGCCCCTCCGCCCCGGAGCCGACGAAGGCCGCGGCGACGGAGCCCGAGGCCGGGGAACCGGCTGCGGCGCCTCAGGCCGAAGCGCCCGAGGGGGCCGGAGAGACTGAGGATACCGGGGAACCCGAAGAGGCCGGGGAGCCCGAGACGGCCGCAGAAGAGCCGGCGACCGATTTCGAGCCCATGGACCTGAGACTGGAGACCGGCCTGGAGCTGACGACCGAGCTCGAGCCGGACGCGGCGGAGCCGGACGAACCGACCGCCGGACTGGAGACCGGGCCGGCGACTGAAGTGCCGGAGCCGGAGCAAGGGGAGGCAGCCGAGGAGGCGGAGGCAGCCGAGGAGGCCCCGGAGCCCGAGCCCGAGCAGGAGCCCCGAGCCGGGGCGGCGGCCGAGGCCGAGCCGGCCGAGAAGGAGCCGGCCCCCGAGAAGCAGGCGGAGCAGAAGCCGGTGCTGGACGGCATCGAGCTCGAGCCGCTGCCCGATCTGCCGCCGGAGCCGGGCGAGGACGCGGTCGAGGAGCCGGAGCCCGCTGAGGAAGAGGAGGATATCAAGCCGCCGCCGGGGCTGCCGGGCCTCCCGCCGCTGGACCCGTCGAAGGGCTCGGGCTAGATCCCGAGCTAGAAGAGGTCGACCCGGAGGCCCAGGTTGAGCATCACCACGTTCCGGATCCCGGGCAGCTCTTCCCAGCGGACCTCCGCCGAGGGCGCCACGCGTCGGGTCAACGCCAGCCCCACGCCGGCGCCGAGCGTGTACGCGAACTGGCTCTCTTCCGAGAACGCCCAGCCGATCCCGGCCAGGAAATAGGGGTGGGCGCCGGGCTCCATGTCGTTGGGGGTGATGGGGGCCACCACACCGGCCAGCGCCGTCCACCCCTCGGTGTTGCACGGGATCCCGGCCGGGCAGGCCAGGTTCGGGCGGCGGAACGCCTCGACCTGGGCCCAGGGCTGGAACCCGCGGCGCGGGAGCGTCGCGCGGACGGACGCGCTCAACACGTCATCGGCGAGCCCGAGCCCGTCGGGCCGCTCCCGCAGGCTCCCGCCCACGAACGTCGAAAGCCGGACGATTGGACCGTCGTCGGTCGGTGCGTCCTGCGCCTCCGCCGGGGCGCCGACCAGGGCGGCCAGCAGCACCGCGGCTCCGTATCTCGCCCCCCGCATCAGAACAGCTTCCCCGCGAGCGATGGCTCCTTGTCCGTCCGCGTCCCGATCTTGAGGAACGTCGCGATCCGCTGCGTGCCCTCTGCGTGGAGCGTCTCGTGAACCCGACGGACGGCGTCCAGCACGTCCGCGAGCTCGCCCTCCACGTTGGTACCGTTCCCGTGGAGCTCGGCGTTCAGCCCGGCCTCCTCCAGGACACCGTGGGCGCGCTTGACCTCCTTCCGGACCGATACCCCCGACCCGATCGGGATCACCTGGATCTCCGCTGTCGCCTTCATGCCGCCTCCCTGGTCCCGTTCGCGAGCACGTGGTCGTCACCGTCTCCGGGCCGCAGGAGGCGGGCCAGCGGCCCCGAAGGCCGGGCCCGGGAGCAAGTGATCCGGGCTCGCGCCCCGGAGCTCTGCCTCCGGGCGGGACCCGGAGCTCATACCTTCGGACCCTCGCCGTTGAGGGCCCCGCGGTGCAGCGCGACGGCCTCCGACATTCGCTCCCGGGTGGAGACCTCGTCGGGGCCGGTGGCGGCTACGCCGGGCAGGTCGCGGCAGTACGCCGATGCGCCGGTGGACGTCGTCTCCACGACGACCTCGGGGGTGCCCTCGATGTCGGACTCCGCCGGCTCCCTGGCGCTGGCGAGCGTCGCGGAGCCCAGCTCGTCGTTGTGCCGGAAGCAGACGGTGAGGAACCCGGAGCGGTCCCGGTGCACATACTGCCGGGTGGCCCCCTCGGTGTCGTGGAGGTACCAGCCGTCGTCCTTGATCTCCTTCAGGTACTGCCGCGCTTCCATGAGCTCGCTCCGGGTATGGGATGAAACAGCGATCGGAGAGCCCTATCGATAGACGACGCGGGCGCCGCCGTCAATTCGGACGACCCCACGCCCCGGGTCGGTCCGGCTTCCGGGCCTCGACGATCCCGTACCGAACGGCGCCCGTCCGGAACGCCACCAGGAGCCGCAGCACGCTGAGGGCGAAGGCCCGCTCGGTGTGTCGCCCGTCCAGCAGATACCGCCACGCGGCGGGCCGCAGCAACGCGCCGGCCACCCGCCGGGCGACCACGGCCCAGGTCCGGGCCACCCGCCGGGATACGTCGTCGAGCGCGGCGTCGACGAAGCCCGCGGCCCCGAGCCAGCGGCCGTAATCGGACGGCGCCGGCAGCCCGGGCAGCCGCCCCTCGTCGCAGATCGGGCGAAGCAGCCAGCGGACCTCCCACGGCGCCGGCCGTTCCGCCGCCAGCCAGACGCACGCCACGAACCGCCCACCGGGCCGCAGCACGCGATACGCCTCGGCCACCGCTCGCCCGGGGTCCCGCATGTGCGAGAGACTCTCGATCGCGATCACCCCATCGAACGACCCCGCATCCAGCCCGTTCGCCATCCAGTCCCGCAGCAGAAACCGCACCCCCCCTCCTGCCTCTTGCACTCCTGCCTCTTGCACTCTTGCCTCTTGCACTCTTGCATCTTGCACTCTTGCATACCGGTGCTGCGCCTCCGACACGGTCAGCCCCGTCACCCGCGCCCCGCGCGCCGCCAACCGACGGGCGACCGCGCCGTACCCGGACCCCACGTCGCAGACCTCGGCCCCCGCAACAATCCCTGCCCGGCGCGCCACCTCGTCCACCAGCGCCAGCGCCGCCTCCGCCGGCGACTCCTGGCCCGTGGTCCAGAGCCCGTGGTGCAGGTGCTCGCCCCACAGGGCCCGATAGAACGGGTCCAGCTCGTCGTAATGGCGGGCGACCGCGTTCCCGTCCGGTGAGGTGGAGGAGAGGATCATGAGAGTCGAGAGCCAGAGTCTAGAGTCTAGAGTCTAGAGTCTAGAGGCTAGAGGCTAGAGGCTAGAGGCTAGAGGCTCATGGCGCGATGGCGTGGAACTCCAGACTGTCCTCGCGCTCCTCGGCGTGCTGCAGCGCCCAGCGGGAGGTGAAGAGGATCAGGGGGCGCTCCTTGCTGTCGAACACCAGCAGCCTGCCCTCGCCCCGGGCCACCCGGCGGTAGTCCTTCTCGGGGCCGGTGACCCATCGGGCGAGCGTGTAGTTGAGCTTCTCGAGGCGGGCCTTGGCGCCGTACTCCCCCTCCAGACGGTGCAGCAGCACGTCGAACTGGAGGAGGCCGACCGCGCCCACGATCGGTGAGTGTCCGGCCTGGATGTCCTCGTAGAAAACCTGCGCGGCGCCCTCCTCGCTGAGCTGGACGAGCCCGGTGTCCAGCTGCTTGCGTCGGAGCGGGTCCTCAGTGCGGATCCGGGCGAAGTGCTCGGGGCTGAACCGGGGGATCCCGCCGAAGTGGATGTCGCCGTTGGACGAGAGGGTGTCGCCGATCCGGAGCTGGCCCCGGTCGTGGAGCCCGATGACGTCGCCCGGCCAGGCATCGGTCACGGCCTTCCGGTCCTGGGCCATGAACTGCTGCGGCTGGGCCAGCCGGATCGCGTCGCCGCTCCGGGTGTTCCGGACCTGCATCCCCGGCTCGAACCGGCCGGAGCAGATGCGGAGGAACGCGATCCGGTCCCGGTGCCGTGGGTCCATGTTCGCCTGGATCTTGAAGATGAACCCGGTGAACGCGTCGTGGTCGGGGCCGATCTCGTCGCCGTCCTCGGTCTCCCGCGGCGCCGGCGTGGGGGAGTGCTCGAGGAAATGGCGCAGCAGCGGCTCGACGCCGAAGTTGGTCAGCGCGCTGCCGAAGAAGGTGGGCGACAGGTCGCCGGCGGCAACCGCCTCGGCGTCGAACTCCTCGCCGGCCAGCGCCAGCAGCTCCAGCTCCTCCCTCACGCGGTCCAGCGTCTCCGGCGGCACCCGCTCGGCGACGACGGGGTCGTCCAGCCCGCCCTCGAT
>JAWVYT010000044.1:0-10240 GCA_033722595.1 Longimicrobiales bacterium | reverse complement strand
GTGCTGGTCCCGAACGCCGCGGTGGTCGGGATGAACGATGCCGTGGCCGCGGGCGCCGTGCTGGGGCTGAGCCCCGACGCGGTCCGCGAGCAGATGCGGCGCACCGTGCCACGGGCGGGCGCGGCCGAGACCGCCGGGGGCGACGGGGAGGCCGGCCCTTCCGGGCCGGGGGGCACCGGCGTGGGGGCCGGCGGCGAGGAGGACTGCGGGTCGCTCATGGCCCGGGCCCGTGCCGACCGGAGCTCGCTCTCCGACGAGGACCGCACCCGGGTCCGGGAGTGCTTCCAGCAGATGGGCGGGCCGAGGGGCATGCGGTCCGGCGCGCCCTCCGGGTCCGGCGAGACCCGGCCCGCGGTGGTCTTCGTGGAGACCGAGGCCGGCCCGGAGGCGCGCCTGGTCCAGCTCGGGCTGAACGACTGGGACCGCACCCAGGTGGTGAGCGGGCTCGAGGCCGGTGAGGAGGTGATCCTGATCTCGGTGGCCCAGATGCGGCAGCAGCAGGAGGAGATCATGAACCGGATCCGTCAGCGGACCAGCCCGATCCCCGGAGGCCGTTGATGGCCGGGACCGGCGGCCGCTCCGCCATGCTGCTGCTGGAGATCCTGAAGGTGGCCCTCGAGTCGATCCGCGTGAACAAGCTGCGATCGTTCCTGACCATGCTGGGCATCGTGATCGGGATCGCCGCGGTCATCACGATGGTCGCGCTCGGCGAGGGCGCCCAGCGCCGTGTCCAGGAACAGCTGGAGGGGCTGGGCACCAACGTGCTGACGGTCCGGCCCGGCCAGCAGATGTGGGGTGGCGTGGACCGGGGCTCCGCGCGACTCACCGCGGAGGACGCCGAGGCCATCGCCGCGGGCGCGACCCACGTGCGGGCGGTCTCGCCGGAGCTGGAGCGCCGCCAGCAGATCGAGTACGGCCGGAGCAACGCCAACCTGTCGGTCGTGGGGGTGTGGCCCGAGTACTTCGAGATCCAGAACCACCGGCTGGACATGGGCCGGCTGTTCACGCCCGGCGAGGAGCGGGGCCGCCGCCGGCTGGCGGTGATCGGGTCGGCGGTGGCCGACCGCCTGGACGTCTCGTCGGCGGAGCTGGTGGGACAGAACATCCTGGTCCGGGGGATCCCGTTCGAGGTCATCGGGGTGCTGCGGGAGAAGGGCAGCCAGGGGTGGGACAACCCGGACGAGCGGCTCTACATCCCGCTGTCGACGGCCCAGTTCCGGGTGATCGGGTCCGAGTACGTACGGTCCATCAGCGTGCAGGCGACGAGCGCGGAGACCATGGACGCCGCCATGGCCGACATCGACAGGATCCTGCGCCGCGAGCACCGGATCCAGCCGGGGGAGGAGGCGGATTTCAACGTTCGCAACATGGCGTCGCTCATGAGCACGTTCCAGGAGAGCACGCAGACGTTCACGTTCCTGCTCGCGGGCATCGCGCTGATCTCGCTGCTCGTGGGCGGGATCGGGATCATGAACATCATGCTGGTCTCGGTGACGGAGCGGACCCGCGAGATCGGCGTCCGGAAGGCGCTCGGCGCCCGGCGTCGGCACATCCTGCTCCAGTTCCTGATCGAGTCGGTCGTGCTGTGCACCGCCGGTGGGATCCTCGGGATCCTGGCCGGCTGGGGCGGCGCGGCGCTGCTGCGGAGCACGGCCGGCTGGAACACCGCGGTCGCGCCCGAGGCGGTCGCGCTGGCGTTCGGCTTCTCGGCCGTGGTGGGCGTCTTCTTCGGGATCTGGCCGGCCCGGCGGGCGGCGAGGCTGGACCCCATCGAGTCGCTGCGGTACGAGTAGGGTCGGCCGGCCCGGGCACACGCGCCCGGTCGGGCTTCGGGAACGCGAGCGCGCCGCGTCGGTATTCAGAATATCGCTGATATTCAGAACATCGCTGAAGCGCTCGTTCGGCCCGCGTCGGCGGGGACTCAGGACCGGGAAGCCACGGACATGACCAGGAATTCTCGAGCGACCGTGACCGCGCTGATGGCCGTGCTGGCTTTCGGTTGCTCCGATTTCGCCACGGCGCCCGACCGCCAGCCGACGCAGTTCACGATCACGCCGGACACCACGCTGCTGGTACAGGGCGAGACCGTCCAGTTCGAGTACACGCTGCTGGACCAGGATGGTGAGCCGTACGGTCCGGTGCCGGGGTGGGCGCGTCCGCTGTGGACGAGCTCGGACGCGGGGATCCTGGAGTTCGGCCGGGAGGGAGAGGGCTGGGCGGTGGGTCCCGGCGCCGTCGAGGCGGTGGCAGAGCTCGCGGGGCTGACGGCCACAGCCCGGGTCCGGGTGAACCCGCCAGAGGTGCAGGTGAGCGTGCCGTGGTTCCACATCACCCAGAGCGTGCAGCGGCCGGCGGGCGGAGTCCCGCTGCTCGCCGGCCGACCCGGCCTCCTGCGAGTGTACGTACAGTCCGACGGGCCGAACTTCTTCCAGCCGTCAGTGCTGGCCACGTTCTACCGCAACGGCAGCCCGGTCCACGCGGCGCTGCTGGAGCTCGAGGCCGAAGGCGTCCCGGACACCGTCGAAGCCGGGGACCTGGCGCTTTCGTTCGACGCCGAGATCCCGGGCGCCGTGCTGCAGCCCGGTACCAGCATCGTGCTCGAGGTCGATCGGGACGGGATCCTGCCGGCGTCCCCGGAGAGCGTGCTCCGGGTGCCGGCCACGAGCACCCAGCCGCTGGACGTAGCGGATCCTGCGACGTTCCGGCTCCGGTTCGTGCCGGTGGACCAGTCGCTCAACGGGCTCCAGTCCCGGATCACGCCGGAGGAAGCCGACCTGCGGTTCCGGCGGACCCAGGAGATGCTACCCCTGGGCGCTACGGACGTGGATGTGAGGGCCCGCTACACCACCGATCTGGATCTCAGGACGGAAGCGGCCTGGTCCCGCCTCCTGGAAGACATCGCGATCCTCCGGCTGGATGACGGCAGCTCGCGATACTACTACGGCGCGCTGCAACTCCCGCGACGCGCGGCGTATGGAGGGTTGGGATACGTAGGGTATCCGGTCTCGATCGGGTCGGATATCTCGTCGAGAACGATCACCCACGAGCTGGGCCACAACTTGAGCCTCCGACACGCACCGTGTGCGCCGTCCGATCTGGACCCGGAGCAGAGGCAGGATTTCGAGAACAGCGTCGATCGGGAGTACCCGTACCGCAACGGGGTGATCGGTCAGTGGGGCTGGGACCGGGCCCGCCCGGAGATGCTGCTGGACCCCGAGCGTACGTATGACGTCATGTCGTACTGCCTACCGGCGTGGATCAGCGATTACCACTCGCAGAAGATCGTGGCGTATCGGGACACCAGCCAGTTCGACGCGGCGTCCGGAGCTGCGGGAATGTCCGCGTCCAGGCAGGACGTGCTCCTGGTGCAGGCCATGGTGGAAGGGGACGAGCTTCGGCTCGGGCCGGCGCTGGAGACGGTCGCCGTCCCGTCGCTTCCGAGGGCCGGCGGCTCGTACACGCTCGAGGGGCTGGACTCCGGGGGCGGCACGCTGTTCACGCTCTCGTTCGAGCCCCTCCAGGTCGACCACCTCGCCGCGGCCCATTTCTCGGCCGCGGTCCCCGCGGGGATGGCGCAGATCGACCGGCTGACCACCCTGCGGGTGACCGGTCCGGAGGGCGTCGTGGAGCGGAGCCGACAGGACGCGGCGGTACCGATCGATCTCTCGCTGGAGGAGCGCGGCGCCGGCGGCATTCTGAGCTGGGACGCCCGATCCTACCCGCTGGCGGTGGTCCGGGACCGGGCCAGCGGTCAGATCGTCGCCATCGGCCGGACCGGTCGACTGGAGCTGTCGACGGACGTCGGGGCCGTGGGCGTGACGCTGAGCGATGGCGTGCGGAGCCACCCCGTCGAACTGAACCGATGAGACCGTACGGGTCGGGACCGCTGGCTACGGTCGGACTGACGCTCCTGCTGGCCGCCGGGTGGGCCGCCCCCTCGTCCGCCCAGTGGACTGCGGAGCTGCGGGTCGGGTCCGCCATCGGCAACTACACGGCGACCGAAGCGGGGTTGGACATCGTTCCGTCGCTTTCTGTGGCCGCGGCCGTGGAGCTGGCGTTCACGGATCTCGTCTCGGGCTACGCCGGAATCAACCGTTCCGCGTTCGGCTGCAACCAGGCGTTCTGCGCGGGGCGGGACGTGTCGATCTCGAGCCGGGGCCTCACGGCGGGAGTCCGGCTCGCGCAGGGGACGGTCTGGGGGCGGGCCGGGCTCGCCGTCCAGGCGCTCCGGGTGGAGTCGGACGCACTGGCCGAGACCACCGATCCGGGGATCGGATGGGAGGTGGCCGCCGGCGTCGACATCCCGGTGGGAAGAGGGTTCCGGGTCCGGCCGGGACTGACCTTCCTGCGGCACTCGGCGTCCACGGCGGACGCGGACGGCCACGCAGCGCTCCTGGTGCTGGACGTGGGCGTGGCCATGCGCCTGTAGGGGGGTAGGGGGTCTCGCCCACCCCCAGCGGCCACGGGCAGCCGGTGGACATCGAGGAAGTCACGGTGAATTCGAGATCGAGTTCGAGTCCGCGTTGGAGCTCCGGTAGTCGGTCGCGCTGACGCGCGGTCGAAGCCGACGTGGGGGCCCCGGGCCGGGCTCCAGAAGTCGTCCCAGCCCGCTATTCGGCTGCCCCAACCCGTGCGGTACCGTGCGGGCATGCTTGCGACGATCCTGAGTGGCGCCGTACTCGGCGTGGACGCGTACCCCGTCCGGGTCGAGGTCGATCTGGCCCGCGGGCTGCCCTCCATGAGCGTGGTGGGGCTGCCCCAGGGTGCGGTTCGGGAGGGCCGGGAGCGGGTCACCGCGGCGCTGACGAACAGCGGGTTCGAGCTCCCGCCCAAGCGGGTGACGGTCAACCTGGCCCCGGCGGACGTGCCGAAAGGGGGCAGCGCGTTCGACCTGCCCATCGCGCTGGGGCTGCTGACCGCGTCGGGCGCCCTCGGGAGGTGGCCGACCGGGGACACGGCCGTGATCGGCGAGCTGGGGCTCGATGGGGCCGTCCGGTCGGTGCACGGGGCGCTGGCCGTGGCGCTCGCGTGTCGGGAGCTGGGCGTGGGCGCGCTGCTGGTCCCAGCGCCGAACGCGGCGGAGGCGGCGGTCGTGGAAGATGTGGCGGTCTACGGCGTCCATACGCTCGTCGAGGCCGTCCGTCACCTGTCGGGTGCGGCGCGGCTGGAGCGGGAGCCCGTCCGGTCGACCCGCGCGGCGCCGGCCGGTCCGGACTTCGCCGACGTCCGGGGCCAGGGCGTCGCCCGCCGGGCGCTGGAGATCGCGGCGGCCGGCGGCCACAACGCGCTGCTCGTGGGGCCGCCGGGCGCCGGGAAGTCGATGATGGCCCGGCGGCTCCCGTCGATCCTCCCACCGCTGACCCGGGACGAGGCGCTGGAGGCCACGCGGGTGCATTCGGTCGCGGGCCGGCTCCCGCCGGGCTCGGCGCTGCTGACCCGGCGGCCGTTCCGCGCGCCGCACCACACGGTGTCCGACGCGGGGCTGGTGGGCGGGGGCGGGATCCCGCGTCCGGGCGAGGCGTCGCTGGCCCACCACGGGGTCCTGTTCCTCGACGAGCTGCCGGAGTTTCGGCGATCGGCGCTGGAATCGCTCCGGCAGCCGCTGGAGGACGGCAGCATCCACATCGGTCGGGCCCGGGCCGCCGTGCGGCTGCCCGCCCGGTTCATGCTGGTCGCGGCGATGAACCCGTGCCCGTGCGGCTACCACGGCAGCGAGCGCCCGTGCGCCTGCTCGCCGACCCGGATCCGGAACTACCGCGCCCGGGTCTCCGGGCCGCTCCTCGACCGGATCGACCTGCACGTGAGCGTGCGTACGCCAACGGCGGAAGCGCTGTCCGACGGACGTCCGGCCGAGGCGAGCGCGGCGATCCGTCGTCGCGTGACGGCGGCCCGCGAGCGTCAGGTCCGGAGGTACGCCGGCACACCGGTGTTCGGCAACGCGCAGCTCGACGCCCGCGGCACGCGCGAGCACTGCCGCCCGTCCGACCCGGCCGCGGTCATGCTGGAGCACTCGATCCGGTCGCTGGGGCTCTCGGGCCGCGCCTACCACCGGATCCTCCGGGTCGCCCGGACGATCGCGGACCTCGAGGGCGCGCCGGTCATCGAGTCGGACCACGTGGCGGAGGCGATCCAGCACCGGACGCTGGACCGGCCGGTCCGGTCGGAGCCGGCCGAGGACGTCGCATGATCGGCCGCGAGACGGCCCGCCGGGCTACCGGCCGGCCGGCATGAGCGCGGTGGTGTCCGGCTCCACGGCGACGGTGTAGGCGCCCTCGGCGCGGGGCACCCAGGAGCTGGCCCCGAGGAGGGTGCACCCGGGCGCGAATGCCCGTGCAAGCGACGCGGTCTCCAGCGTGCCCGGTGGGCTGCCCACCGGCTGGAACGCCTGCTGGACCACGGTCCCCTCGTCCCCGAAGACGAGGACCAGCGGATCGACCTCGGTGGAGGCCATGGTCACCATCAGGCGCCGCGATCGGGTCACGTGCACGGCGAAGTAGTCCACGAACGCGCCCGCGAACCGCGCGTCGCCGGTGGCCAGCGTGCCCTCGACCGTCTCACCGATCTGGAGCCGGGTGGCGTCCTCGCACCGCAGCGGGACGCCGGTCGCGTCATCGCCGCACGCCGTGCCGAACGCGACGATCGCTGCAGCGATGGCGAGCCTTCGCCCGGTGCGTGGAAGGGGTGCCGCAGCCACGTCGGCTCCTGTCTGGGGTATCAGAGGGTGGACCGGGCATGGGTACGGCGCCGTCCGGGGGGCGTCAAGGTCCGGGGCCACCGGGTTGTCCGGGTCCGACGATTTGGGTAGCTTCGCGCCGGGCGCGGGACGACATCGGGGAACGGGCGTACGGCACACAGATCGGGGGCACCAGGTGGTCGCGGAGACACTCGCACGGAAGCGGACCGAGCTGGCCCGTGTGCTGGAGGACTGCCACTCGGTCTGTGTGGGGTACTCCGGCGGCGTCGACAGCGTGTTCCTGGCCGCGTTCGCGGTCGATGTGCTGGGCGGCGACCGGGTGCTCGCCGTGACGGGGCGGTCGGCGTCGTACCCCGCCGTCCAGTACCGGATGGCGGTCCGTTGCGTGGAGCAGTGGGGGATCCCGCACCTCGAGGTGGAGACCCGGGAGCTCGACGACCCCGACTACGTCGCCAACCCGACCGACCGGTGCTACTACTGCAAGTCCGAGCTCTGGGATCGCCTGGATCGGGTCGCCCGGCAGCGGGGTCTGCGCACCGTGGTGAACGGCGCGAACGCCGATGACGCGTCGGACCACCGTCCCGGCGAGGCCGCGGCGTCGGAGCGAGGCGTGCGGTCGCCGCTCCGGGAAGCGGGGCTGACCAAGCGGGAGGTCCGCGCGCTGTCCCGGGAGCTGGGACTGCCCACATGGGACCAGCCGGCGTCGCCGTGCCTGGCGAGCCGGCTCCCGTACGGCCTGGCGGTCACGCCACGGCGGCTGCGGCAGGTGGAGGGGGCCGAGGCGCTGCTCCGGGCCCGCGGGCTGAGGGAGCTCCGGGTCCGGCACCACGACACGGTGGCGCGGGTCGAGGTGGCGCCGCCGGAGCTCGATCGGGCCGTGGCCGTGGTGGCCGAGGAAGCGGCCCGGATCCGGGCGCTGGGGTTCGAGGCCGTGGTCGTGGACGTGCAGGGCTACCGCCGGGGCGCCCTGAACGAGGGACTGGTCCCGCTGGGGACGCGCTGATGGCGAACGGCGCGGACGGGACGGACCGGGTCGCCGCCGCCCGGCGGGTGCTCGATGCCGCGGGGATCGATGCGCCGATCCGGGCGGTAGGAATCGACAGCGAGATCGCCGCGGTCACGGGGCCGAAGGCACTGCGAGAGCCGCTCGCCCGCCTCGCCCCGGAGCTCCAGGTCCTGGGGTTCCGGTACGTGGCGCTGGAGCCGACGAACGAACGAGGGACGGGCCAGGATCCATGAGACTCTTCATCGCCATCAACTTCACGGTGAAGGACCGCCGGCGGATGTACAGCGCCGGACGGAAGCTCCGGGAGGCCGAGCTGCCCGTCCGGTGGGTCGACACCGACCAGCTCCACATGACGCTCAAGTTCCTGGGCGAGGTCCGGCCGGAGCGGGCGGGGGAGGTCGAGGCGGCGGTAGCCCGGGTGGCGGAGAAGACGGAGCCGTTCGCCATGGTCGTGAAGGGCGCGGGCGCGTTCCCCACCATGCGGCGCCCGAAGGTGATCTGGCTCGGCGCGGAAGCGTCGCCGGAGCTGCGGTGCCTGAAGCACGACCTGGAGTGGGAGCTGGCGCCGCAGGGCTTCGAGCGGGAGGTCCGGGCGTTCCATCCGCACATCACGCTGGGCCGGGCGACGAAGGAGGCGAGGGCCGGCGACTTCCGGCATTTCGAGGCGCTGGTGGACGCCATGGACATCGAGCGGGAGATCACGGTCCGGAAGGTCGACCTGATGGAGAGCTACCTGTCGGCCAAGGGCGCGCGGTACGAGACGATCCTGACGGCCAAGCTCGGGCAGGACGCCGAGTCGATCCTGTCGAAGTCGAGGTAGCCCCCGGTGCTGCGGTTCCTGGGCGGCTGCATGGGTCGGCTCCTGACGACGGCGCTGACCGTGGCCGTCCTGGTCCTGGCGTGGTACAACCGGCACGAGATCATGGCGCTCGCGGACGCGTTGCTGGACAACGAGCCGGAGGTATCCGCGCGGGTCGCCGATGATGCGGCCGCGCGGCTCGCCGGGCTGGGCGAGGACGGCGTGACGCGGGTCGCCTTCCACGCCCCCGAGATCCAGAGCCTGATCGTCTACCGGTGGGCGCCGCTCCTGCCGGAGACGGTGGTGCGGCCGCGGGTCGCGCTCGGGCAGGGGCGGCTGACCGTGGAGGGCGACGTCGCCACCGAGGGCTTCGGGCGGATCGCCGAGCTCCGGGAGGTCCTGCCGTTCCTCCCCGACACGGCTACGCTCCGGGCGGTCGGCTCCTTCGTGCCGCTGGAAGGCGACTACGTCTCGCTCGAGGTCCACGAGCTGGGCGCGGCGGGGATCCCGATCCCGAGCCGGATGATCCCGCCGATCCTGGCCCGGTTCCGGAGCCACGAGCTGCCGGACGCGGGCCCGAACGCGCTGGTCCTGCCGCTGCCGTCGGGGATCGGCAGCGTGTACGTCAGCGGCGACAGCCTCGTGGTCTCGACGCGGGGAGGAGCCTGAGCATGGCCCGAATCCTGGTAGTGGACGACGAGGAGGGGATCCGCCACGTCCTGAAGCAGGTCCTCGACTACGAGGGGCACGAGGTCCGGACCGCGGCCGGTGGCGGGGAAGCGCTGGGGATCCACGAGGCGTTCGAGCCCGACCTCACGTTCCTGGACGTGAAGATGGACCGGATGGACGGGCTCGAGGTCCTGGGCCGGATCCGGGACCGGGACCCCGAGGCGCTGGTGGTCATGATCAGCGGCCACGGGTCCATCGAGACGGCCGTAGAGGCGACGCGCCGGGGCGCGTACGACTTCCTGGAGAAGCCGCTCGACACCGACCGGATCCTGGTCACCATCCGCAATGCGCTCCAGGCCCGAGGGCTGTCCCAGGAGGTCACCCGGCTCCGGGACGAGGTCGAGAGCCGGTACGAGATCGTGGGCCGCAGCTTCGCCATCCGGACCGTGCTCGAGCGGATCGAGAAGGTGGGGCCCACCGACGCACGCGTCCTGATTACCGGCGAGAACGGGAGCGGGAAGGAGCTGGTGGCCCGGGCGCTCCATCGGGTCTCGCCCCGGTCCGAAGAGTCGTTCGTCGAGGTGAACTGCGCGGCGATCCCCAGCGAGTTGATCGAGAGCGAGCTGTTCGGCCACGTGAAGGGCGCGTTCACCGGCGCCCACACCGACCGGACCGGCAAGTTCGAGCGGGCCGACGGCGGCACGCTCTTCCTGGACGAGATCGGGGACATGAGCCTGAGCGCGCAGGCCAAGGTGCTGCGGACGCTCCAGGACGGCGTCGTCACCCGGGTCGGCGGCGAGACCTCGACGCAGGTCGACGTCCGGGTCATCGCGGCCACCAACAAGGACCTGGAGGCGGAGATCGAGGCCGGGCGGTTCCGCGAGGACCTGTTCTTCCGGCTCAACGTCGTGCCGATCCACGTCCCGCCGCTCCGGGACCGACGCGAGGACGTCCCCATGCTGGTCCGCCATTTCACCGAGCGGGCGATCGAGGAGCAGCGGCTTCCACCGCGCCGGCTCACACCGGAGGCGGTGGAGCGCCTGGCGGGGCTGGACTGGCCGGGGAACGTCCG
>JAWVYT010000043.1:0-10578 GCA_033722595.1 Longimicrobiales bacterium | reverse complement strand
GACGATCGTGGCGATCGAGCAGCAGTTCAACCTGTCGCCGCACGGCTTCGGCACCTTCGAGGTTCGCGGGCCCAGCTATGCTGGCGGCTCGTGCGCCGCGTGCCACACCAGCCAGGGCTTCGTGGCCAACGCCACGGGCACCACGGCTGACTACAGCGCCGGCGTGGCGTCGATGAACTGCCGCACCTGTCACGAAATCCACACGACGTACGAGGGTCAGGACTTCGCTCTGACTACGACGGCTCCGGTGGATCTCATCGTAACCGGTGCGACCGCCGACGTGAGCGGCACGGACGTGCCGGGCTCGAACCTGTGCGCCAGCTGTCACCAGGCGCGCGGCGAGAGCGCGTACCCGCAGTATGACGCGCCGGTGACGCAGATCTTCAACGTCCCGAGCTCACACTACGACTTCCACCATGGCCCGCAGACGAACGTCTTCCAGGGCCAGTTCCCGACCGAGGTCCTCTACGGACTGCCACAGGGAGCGACTTTCGGGAGCCATCAGGGCGCGTCGTGCCTGGGCTGCCACATGGGTCTGGGCTCGGAGGTCGCGGACTTCAATCTGCCGGACCTGCTGCCCGGTGGAACGCTGGGCCACAACTATCGTCCGGCGGAAGCGGTCTGCAACGAGTGCCACACCAACGACATCACGCCGGAAGGCTTCGACCACAACGGTGTGCGCACCGCGGTGGACGCCGGTGTCGTAGCGCTGGCGCAGTGCCTGGAGGCCGAGGGCGTGGTCATCGTCGATCCGGGCGACGGGCATGCGTTCCACGTGGTGGTGGGTGACCATCCGGAGCCGTATGTTGCGGCCTACATGGTCCTGACCACGATCGAGGAAGATGGCAGCTGGGGCGCCCACAACCCGTCCTTCATCACGGCCTGGCTGGATGCCGCGCGGACGGCGATGGACGCCAACTCGGCCGACCCGGCGTGTGACTATACGCCGTAAGGCGGTCGGTTGAGCACGTGACCTCGCAGGAGGCACGATGGAACGGCGCCGTGTCCGGAAGGGCACGGCGCCGTTCGCTTTTGGGGCCCGACCGACCCGGAGTCGTCGGGGCTGAGATAGGGAGTCTCAGAAGACCGGGTGCAACTGCCCCCGATGCACCGGCCGCGTCACGGGCTCCAGGCGAGTCGCGCAGCAATGCGGCCCGCGTCCCCGTCGCGGAACTGGCCCATGGGGCTCGGTCCGGTGATGAGCTCGAGCGCGAGTCGGACGGGTCGTTGGCTCACCTCGGGCAGCCAGATCCCGGCCTGGAGGGTGACGCGCGGGTACCAGCCGGTCCCTTCCTCGACATGCACATCGGCGGTGAGGAACGGCTGCCAGAGGCCGCCGTCAGAAGGATCGAGCTCGACTCCCGCCCGGGCCTCCCACAGCCCGCGCTCCTCGGGGTGCGAGTTCACCGAGTAGAAGACGAGGCCGTAGACCGCCAGGCCGATCCGCTCGGCGACCCGTGCTCCGGGCCGCAGGTACGCCGTGAGGTCGGCGCCGTCTCTGGAGAAGTTGATGCTGCTGGGACCGAAGCGGCGCTGGTACTCGTCGCCCAGGTGGCTGCTGGTGTGGTAGTACCGGAGTCGGAGCCAGTGGTCGCCCCGGTGCCATACCAGGGGCACGGCGAAGATCCAGTCTGTGTTGACCAGCTCCCGGGTGACGACCTGGAACGAGAACCGGGCGAACGCCGCGCCTTCGAGGCCCACGACGAGCGCGTCCCGCTCCCCTGAGCCGGCCAGCCGGATCACCGGAACGCCTCCCGAGATCGCGACCTCCCCGGACACGCCGGGTCCGAACGCGGTGGGGTTCTCCCAGCTGTACACCAGCTGGCCCGCGGTCACGGGGTCGCGGGGGCCGGCCATGAGCTCCGGGAGCAGCGCACGATCCGGGAAGAGCCACTCGGGCACCTGGGCGGGTGCGGGACCGGGTGCGACGAGCGCGGCGACCGTGGCGCAGACGAGGGCGCAGACGAGGCCGGCGGGGCCGACGGCGAGCCCTGCCGTGGTGATCCGCCCGGCCGTGGCGCCGCCCCCGCGGCACGGAGGCGGGGGGCCGGTCGGGATCGGAGGCATGTCAGGGTTCATGACGCGGGCCCCGGCTGCAGTCCGTGGCGGGCGGAGGCCCCGGAATGGTCACCACCGGAGAGCCTCGTGTCAAAGTGGCGTCCACGGCGGGCGGAGAGGGAACTCCGGCGCGGCCGCTGGCCCTTCGGATCATGAACGCCCATTCTGAGCCCTTGTCCCAACGTCTACCCCCCGGAGGCTCCCGACATGCCCACGGAAACCGACTACTCCGATCTCACGGCGCTCTTCATCAACTGCACGCTCAAGCGGTCGCCCCGGCGCTCGCACACGCGGGGGCTGCTGGATGTCTCCCGCACGATCATGGAGAGGAACGGCGTGACCACGCAGGTCATACGGGCGGTGGACCACGCCATCGCGCCGGGCGTCCAGCCGGACATGACGGCCCACGGCTGGGAGGAGGACGCGTGGCCGGCCATCCAGGATGAGGTCATGGCCGCCGACATCCTGGTCCTGGGGACGCCGATCTGGCTGGGGGACAAGTCGTCGGTGTGCACCCGGGTCGTCGAGCGGCTGTACGGCAACTCGGGCGACCTGAACGCCGACGGCCAGTACGCCTACTACGGCCGCGTGGCCGGGTGCATCGTCACGGGGAACGAGGACGGGATCAAGCACTGCGCCATGAACATCCTGTACTCGCTCCAGCACCTGGGGTACACGATCCCGCCGCAGGCCGACGCCGGGTGGATCGGGGAGGCGGGGCCCGGACCGTCGTACCTGGACGAGAGCTCCGGCGGTCCCGAGAACGAGTTCACCCAGCGGAACACCACGTTCATGACGTGGAACCTGATGCACCTGGCCCGGATGCTGAAGGACGCGGGAGGGATCCCGGCGCACGGCAACCAGAGGTCGGCGTGGGACGCGGGGGCGCGGTTCGATCATCCGAACGGGTGAAGAGCGCAAGAGGCAAGAGTGCAAGAGGCAAGAGTGCAAGAGGCAAGAGTGCAAGAGTGCACGAGGGTGAGACTCCTGCGTGGGGGCGGGCGAAGCGGTTAGTCGGTGGGGTCGGAGCGGGCGGGGCGGCCGGCCCGGGCCTCTTCGCGGAGCGTCTCGGGGTCCCAGCCCCGGTCGCGGTCGGCGTCGGGCTGTTCGAGGTCGGACAGGAGCAGCTCCTCCAGCCACTGGATCCGGCGACGGGCGAATCCGATGTAGGTATCCCGGTCCTCGTCGCGGTGCTGCGCCAGCTCCCGGACGGCGGCCTCGTCGTGACGGAGGAACTTCTGGGCGGACCGGTGGGCCTGGTAGGCGCGGAACCCGAGCGCGTGCAGCGCGTCGGCGCCGGCCCGTAGCGCGGCGTCGAGCGACTCCCGGTAGACGGCGTCCACGCCCGCGAGCTCGAGCTCCTGGGCATCGCCCCAGTCGAAGGCGCGGGCCACGATCCGGAGGTGGGGGAAGTGCTTCCGGGCGAGCTTCACCACCTCCAGGGTGGTCTCGGGCGAGTCCAGCGCCACCACCAGGAGCCGGGCCTCGTCGGCGCCGGCGGTGTGGAGCAGGTCGTGGCGGGTGGCGTCGCCGTAGTAGACCTCGAGGCCGAGGCGGCGCAGCAGGTCGACCCGGTCGGAATCCCGGTCCAGCACGGTCGTGGCGACGCCGTTGGCCTTGAGCAGCCGGCCGATGGTGGCACCGAACGCGCCGAACCCCACGATGAGGACGGGACTCCGCTCATCGTCGATGATGTCGGCCTCCCGCTCCTCCTCCTGCCGGGTCCCGAACCGCGGCTGGAGCACGCGCTCGTTGAGCATCAGGAGCAGCGGGGTGATGGCCATGGACAAGGCCACGGCGGCCACCAGCGGGCTGGTGATCTCCGTCCCGAGCACGCCCTCCTGGTTCGCGAACGAGAAGAGCACGAACGCGAACTCGCCGACCTGGGGCAGCGCGAACGCGACCAGCAGCCCGTTGTCCAGGCTCATCCCGAACCCGCGGGCCAGCCCGCCGAGAACGGCCAGCTTGACCGCCATGATGCCGCCCGTGAGCCCGAGGATCGTCCACGGCTGCCCGGCGATCAGGGCGAAGTCGATGGAGGCACCCACGGCGATGAAGAAGAGCCCGAGGAGCAGCCCCTTGAACGGCTCGATGTCGGCCTCGAGCTCGTGACGGTACTCGCTGTCGGCCAGGACCACCCCGGCCAGGAACGTGCCCAGCGCGGGGCTGAGCCCGACCCGGGTCATGAGCAACGCCGTGGCGATCACCAACAGGAGCGCCGCGGCGGTGAAGATCTCCCGCATCCGGGCCTTCGCCACCGCCCGGAAGAAGGGACGCATCAGGAACCGGCCGCCGACCACGATGGCGGCCACCGCGCCCAGCACGACGGCGGTCTGGAGCGCCGGGGGCAGGCCGGCGATCCACGTGACGGCCGCGTGGCCGGCCTCCGCACCGCCCTCCCCGCCGTGCCCCGGGCCGCCCGTCGCGAGGAGCGGGATGATGGCGAGCATGGGGATGACGGCCATGTCCTGGAAGAGGAGGACGGAGAACGCGCTCTGGCCCGCGGCGGTGCGCAGGAGCCCCTTCTCGGCCAGGGTCTGGAGCACGATCGCGGTGGAGGAGAGCGCCAGCGTCATCCCGACGGCGAGCGCCGGCTGCCAGGCGAGCCCGAAGGCGATGGCGGCGGCGGTGAACAGGGCGGTCGAGATCCCGACCTGCAGCCCGCCGAGGCCGAGGATCGGGCCCCGTAGCCGCCAGAGGAGTGCGGGCTCCAGCTCGAGGCCGATGATGAAGAGCATCATGACGACGCCGAACTCGGCGAAGTGCATCACGTCCTGCCCCTCGGCGCCCACGAGCTCGAGGCCGAACGGCCCGATGAGGACGCCGGCCAGCAGGTAGCCGAGCACGGAGCCGAAGCCGAACCGCTTGGCCAGCGGCACGGCGATCACGGCCGCGGCGAGGTAGACGGTGGCCTGGACCAGGAAGCTCTCGGTGCTCATGTTGCCGCTCCGCCGACGGCGCCGTTGAGGGTATCGGCATCGAGGAGCGCGTCGAGCTCCAGCGTGTCCTCCAGCAGGCTGGTGATCAGCGCCTCGTAGTCGTCGGCGGCCGCCTCGATGTCCGGCGGGTCGAGTCGGTGGGTCCCGAAGACCACCCAGGGCGGGAGGTACGTCATCCCGCAGAGTCGGACCGTCTGCTCGATGGGCGCCAGGAGCTGACGGACGGTGAAACGGTTGTAGCCGCCGGGCTGGTAGGCCTGCTCCGTGCCGCCGGCGCTGACCACGTTCAGGGCCCGCTTGCCCCGGAGCGCGGTGCCCCGGGATCCGTACGCCCAGCCGTGCTCCAGGACCAGGTCCTCCCACTGCTTCAGGATCGGCGGTGTGCTGTACCAGAAGAACGGGTGCTGGAAGACCAGAACGTCGTGCGATTCCGCGAGCGCCTGCTCCCGCTCGATGTCGATGTCCAGCCGCGGGTAGGCCTCGTAAAGGTCGTGAAACGTGAGGTCGGGATGGTCCGGCACCCGCTCGATGAGGCGGCGGTGCACCCGGGAGGACCGGAGGTTCGGGTGCGCGAACAGGATCAGGACGCGGGACACGGCCGACTACCTGACCACGGGCCGCCCGTCCAGGACCTTGCGGATCTGGCGGAGCAGCTCGTCCGGCGTGAACGGTTTCTCCATGAACGCGGCCTCGCCGGCGGAGACGCCCCGTCGCACGACCTCGTCCTCGGTGTACCCGCTGGTGAAGAGGGTCGGCAGGTCGGGCCGCGACGCCCGCAGCCGCTCGGCCAGCTCGCCGCCGCTCATGCCCGGCATCACGACGTCCGTGAACAGCAGGTCGATGGGGCCGCTATGGCGCTCGACCAGCGCGAGCGCGGTCGCCGGGTCCTCCGCCTCGAGGATCCGGTACCCGTTCTTCTCCAGGACGCGGCGGGCGAGCTTCCGCACGGGGGCTTCGTCCTCCACCAGGAGGATGGTCTCGCCGCGGCCCCGGCGGCGGGGAGCGGCGCCATCCGTGGTGGGCCGGGTGGCCCCGGCCCCGGCCTCCACCCGGGGCAGGAAGACGTCGAATCGGCTGCCGGCGCCCGGCTCGCTGTGGGCCCACACGTAGCCCCCGGCCTGCTTGACGATCCCGAACAGCGTCGCCAGGCCCAGACCGGTGCCCTGGCCCTGGTCCTTGGTGGTGAAGAACGGATCGAAGACATGGCTCAGGATCTCATCGTCCATCCCCTCTCCCGTGTCGGCCACGGTCAGCCTCACGTACGGCCCGGCCACCACCTGGTACGGGTACCGGGCGGCCTGTGACTCGGTGATCCGGTCGTCGGTGAGCTCCAGCGTCATCCGGCCGCCGTCGGGCATGGCGTCCCGGGCGTTCACGGCCAGGTTCATCACGACCTGCTCCAGCTGCACGGGGTCGATCCGGACCCGGCCGGTGTCGGGTGCCACGGTGGCGTCGAGCTCGATGTCCTCGCCGATCAGTCGCCGGAGCATCGGGAGCATCCCGCCGACGATTTCGCCGGGCGGGATCACCCTGGGCTGCGTCACCCGCTGGCGCGAGAACGCCAGGAGCTGCTGGGTCAGCGCCGCGGCGCGGTCCGTACCCCGTACGATTTCCTCCAGCTCCGACCGGGGGTCGCCGTCGGCCCCCAGCGCGTCGATGGCGAGCTCGGCGTGGCCGCGGAGCGCCGTGAGCACGTTGTTGAAGTCGTGGGCGACCCCGCCGGCCAGACGACCGATGGCCTCGATCCGGTCGGCGTCACGGACCAGCTGCTCCAGCGCCTTGTGCTGGGTCACGTCCCGGGTGTTGCACACGATCCCCTGGACGGCAGGATCGTGCAGCCGGTTGGTGCCGGTGACCTCGACCCGGTGCCAGGACCCGTCCTTCGCCCGAATCCGAAACTCCACTTCCGTGGACTCGCCCGGTGACGCGCTCAGCTCCGCGAGCTCCGCCGCGACGGCGTCCCGGTCGTCCGGGTGGATCAGCTCGAGGGAGTTGCGCCCTTCCAGCTCCGCGGCCTCCCAGCCGAGCATCCGGCGGACCGATGGGCTCTGGTAGTGGACCCGGCCCTCGGGGCCCAGGATCGACATGGTGTCGGCCGCGTTCTCGACCAGCGATCGGAAGCGCTCCTCACGTGCGCGCAGCTCGTCCTGCGACTCGCGGAGCTCATCGGTGAGCCGCCGCAGCTCCCGGGTCCGGCGCCGCTCCCTGCGGTGCCACCAGAGCAGCGCTGCGCCGAGAACGACGAGGAGCGCGCCGAGGATCAGGCCGTAGGGCGGCGGCGCCGGGAGCGCGAAGTCGTCGGTGTCCCGCGGGACGAGGCGGTATCCGACGGTGGGCGGGTCGGCCCCCGTCTCCTGGCTGGCCACGCCCGTCAGGACCGCATCGCCGCCGCGGATCAGCCGCTCCACGAACCATGGATTCGTGAGCCAGCGGCCCGAGATGTAGACCGGGATCGCGCCGGTCCGGTCTTCCAGGGTCACGTCGACCCAACCGGCGTCCGTCTCCCGGGCCGTGAGCGTACCGGCCACCCGCACGAGCCGGCCGAAGTACTCCTCGCCAAGGAGGTCGGTGACCAGTACGTCCTCGGGCGCCGGCACCGCCGTTCGACCCAGGGGATCGATATCGAGGACCAGCAGCTGCTCGGCGCCCAGGTACTGCCCGATCCGGCCCCGGACCCGGATGCTGTCGCCCCGGACCAGCGATCGGAGCCGGGCGGTGTCTCGCGCGAACAGCACGATGCCACCCGTCCGGTCCTGGAAGTTGACCAACGACGCGTCGCGGCCGAGGACCACCGGCGTGGAGATCACCAAGCCCTCGACCGCGACGGTGTCGCCCAGCCGGTCGGGGACCCGATCGCCGTCCCGGTCCACCAGCGCGTCTCCGACGGCGACCGGCTGCTGGCCCTCGGCCACTCCGGCGCCGGACAGGGCCGCGCCGGGGATGAGGAACAGGGCTGCCAGGACGCTGCGAAGCATGCCGGTCCGAGTCATGTCCTTCGGGGGTTCGTACGGTCCGCGCACCGCGGGACCGAAAGTCGGTCACGCACGTTGCGACGCCGATCCGTCCGGCGCAAGCCGGTCGGCCCCGGGCAGAGCCCGTCGATCTCGGGGGCGACATTCTGATTTCGCTCCGGATGCCTTACCATTCGGCTCCCATGGAGATCTTCGACGGCTTCTCCCGACCGACCCGCCAGTGGTTCGACGCCGCCTTCGCGGCGCCCACCGAGGTGCAGCTGGACGGTTGGCCACGCATCGCCGCCGGGGAGCACACGCTCCTGATCGCGCCGACCGGCAGCGGGAAGACGCTGGCCGCGTTCCTCTACGCCCTCGACCGTGTCGGCCGCCTGGAGGAGGACGCCGAGTCCGGGGTCCGCGTGGTCTACGTCTCCCCGCTCAAGGCGCTGGTGTACGACATCGAGCGGAACCTGCGGACCCCGCTGTCGGGGATCGAGCGGGCGGCGTCGCAGCTGGAGGCGCCCTACCGGCACCCCCGGGTGGACGTCCGTACGGGCGACACGTCACAGGCCGATCGCCGCCGCCAGATCCGGGACCCCGGCGAGATCATGGTCACCACGCCGGAATCGCTGTACCTGCTCCTTGGCGGGCAGGCCCGCGAGACGTTCCGGACGGTGAAGTGGGTGATCGTGGACGAGATCCACGCCATGGCCGGGACGAAGCGCGGGGCGCACCTGTCGCTCTCCCTCGAGCGCCTCAGCCGGGTGGCGAGCCGCGAGCCGCAGCGGATCGGGTTGAGCGCGACGGCCCGGCCCGCCGAGGAGGTGGCCCGGTTCCTGGGGGGCGACCGCCCGGTCACCGTCGTCGACGCCCATGTGCCTCCGTTGCTCGACCTCGAGGTCATCGTGCCCGTGGAGGACATGACCCGGCCGGTGGTGGAGACGGAGGGCGGCGACTACGTGGTCGTCGACGAGGACCAGGAGGCGCCGGGGTCGCTGCTGGCGGCGGAGGAACAGGAGAGCACGCGGCAGTACGGGATCTGGCCGGCGGTCTACCCCCGGATCCTGGAGCTGATCCGGGCCCACACCACCACGCTGATCTTCGTAAACAGCCGCGGGCTCGCCGAGCGGCTGGCGCAGCGGCTGAACGAGCAGGCGGGCGAGGAGCTGGTCCGGAGCCATCACGGCAGCCTGGCCCACGAGCAGCGCCGTGAGGTGGAAGAGATGCTGAAGGCCGGCGAGCTGCCGGCCATCGTGGCCACCAGCTCGCTGGAGCTCGGCATCGACATGGGCGCCCTCGACCTGGTGATCCTGGTGGAGAGCCCCGGGTCGGTGGCCAGCGGGCTCCAGCGCGTGGGCCGGGCGGGACACCAGGTCGGGGAGCCCAGCGTGGGGCGAGTCTTCCCCAAGCACCGGGGCGACCTGCTGGAGGCCGCGGTCGTCGCCCGGCGGATGCGCGACGGCGCCATCGAGGCCCTGCGCGTGCCATCGAACCCGTTGGACGTGCTGGCCCAGCACATCGTGGCCATGACCGCGGTCCAGGACTGGACGGTGGAAGAGCTGGCGACGCTGGTCCGCCGCTCCGCCAACTTCCGCGAGCTGCCGGACTCGGCGTACACGTCGGTCCTCGACATGCTGTCCGGGCTCTACCCGTCCACCGAGTTCAGCGAGCTGCGGCCCCGGATCCACTGGGACCGGGAGCGGAACGTCCTGTCCGCGCGCCGGGGCGCGCGCATGCTGGCCGCGGTGAACGCCGGCACGATCCCGGACCGTGGCCTCTTCGGCGTGTACCTCGGCGAGGGCGGCCCACGGGTGGGCGAGCTGGAGGAGGAGATGGTCCACGAGTCGCAGCCCGGCCAGACGTTCACCCTGGGCGCGACGACGTGGCGGATCCAGGACATCGACCGCGACCGGGTCATCGTGGAGCCGGCGCCCGGCGAGCCGGGCCGGCTGCCGTTCTGGAAGGGCGAGGGGCCCGGCCGCCCGCTGGAGCTGGGCCGTGCGCTGGGCCGGTTCACCCGCGAGGTCGGTGGCCTGGTCGCTGCCGGGAAGGACGACGACGCCGTCCGTCGGCTCACCGGCGAGTTCGGGCTCGACCCGAAGGCGGCGGGCAACCTCGTCGCCTATCTCCGGGAGCAGGAAGAGGCCACGGGCTCGCTGCCGACCGATCGCGACATCACGATCGAGCGGTTCCGGGACGAGCTCGGCGACTGGCGGATCTGCATCCTCACGCCGTTCGGCGGGCGGGTGCACGCGCCGTGGGCGATGGCGATCCGGACGGCGGTGAGCGAGCGGGTGGGCTACGAGATCCAGGTCGTCTGGTCCGACGACGGGATCGTCCTGACCCTCGCCGCGGGCGACGAGCCGCCGGAGCTCGACCTGCTCGTGCCCGACCCCGAGGAGCTGGATGACCGGATCGTCCAGCAGCTCGCCCGGTCCCCGCTCTTCGCCAGTCAGTTCCGGGAGAACGCCGCCCGGGCGCTGCTGCTGCCCCGGCGCCGGCCGGGCGCCCGGACCCCGCTTTTCGCCCAGCGGCTCCGGGCCCAGAAGCTCATGGGCGTGGCCATGCAGTACCCGAGCTTCCCCATCGTCATGGAGACGTACCGGTCGAGCCTCCAGGACGTCTTC
>JAWVYT010000042.1:0-10820 GCA_033722595.1 Longimicrobiales bacterium | reverse complement strand
GGGACCGGGGCCAAATCGCTCCCGGACCGCTCCTCCTCCGCCCCAGCCGCTCCGGGGATCGAACTGCTCACATGTCGCTGCCGTCATCTCGCTCCTCTATCGTATCCCGTACCCACACGCCCGCGTCCACACCGACGACGCGACAGCCGGGCAAAACGTTGGCGGTGAAGGAGATTCCCCTACAGGGGGTCAGCGTCCCTCCCACACCGGTTTCCACCGTTATCCTGATTGTAGTCGAACGCTCCACACCGTATCCTCACCGTGCGGGAGCCGGTGGCACCGCACGACTTCCTGCAATAACAGGTCCGACCATGCTCGGGCCGAGGCTCCCCGCACTTCGACACCGCTTCAGAAGGCGTACCCCGGGCCCCCAGCGGCCCTGCTTCACATAGATCAGGAGCCACCGGCAACGGTGGGAGCGATCCGGACGAGAGCCGGAGGCGGTCGATGGCATCGGACGCGGACGAGCCGGGCACCCGATTCGCGGGTCCCCTGTCGCCGTCGCATCTGGGGCTGGTGGGGCAGGTGGCCACGTCCTGGGGCGTGGCCGGCGGACTGGTGGCGTCGGTGGTGGTCACGGTCCACGTCCTGCTGGGCCAGCTCAGCTCGAGCCTGGGCTTCGTCACCACCACGGTCTTCTTCCTGATCGGGTCGCTCATCGGGTACCTGCACGGGGGGATCCTGGCCTACCTGGGGCGACCGGACATCGACCGGCACGTCGCACTCCACCGCCTGATGCTGGCCGCCCTGTACGCGGTCCCGGCCATGGTCGTCGGGTGGGTCGCGGCCATGCTCCTCGTGATGTCCGCGGCCTCGCTGCTGGCCGGCCGCCCGGCCGCGCTGCTGGTGTCCCTGATCGGCTGGGCCGCGACGGTGGCCGGGCTGGTCTGGGCGGTGGTGGAGACCCGTGCGGCAGTCCAGAACCTTTGTCGCCGGTGGCCGGGGGCCCGCGCGCTGCTGGTAGTGCTCGGCCTGGCCTTCCTGGCCCTTCTCCCCGTGTTCATCGTGAGTCGGCCGACCATCTGGATCGTGGGGATGGAGCCGTCGGCCACGGCCGCGGGCGTCATGGCCGCGGGCGCTGCGCTGTGGATCGTGGGCCCGTTGGCTACCCTGGTGCTTCTCGGGGTCCGGGCCTGGTCCCGACACCACTCCTCGAGCGTCGAGGTTCCGCATGGTACCGATTGATCGCTTCCGGCACGCGCTTACCGTGCTCGCGGTAGTGCTGGTGGCGGGCGCGTGCGGCCCGGAAGACCATTGGGAGGTGCCGCGCCTGCCGGCCGACTCCCTGGTCCCGGAGGCCGACACCGCGGGCGCGGAGGCGGAGGAGATGGCGCTGGCGGACCGGCAGGAGCAGCGACGCGCCATGGAGGCCGTGGACTCGCTGTTCCCCCACAGCGCGCACCGCACCGTGGGGTGCCAGCGCTGTCATCAGCGTCCGCGGGGTCACGCCACGCACCGCCAGATCGAGTGCGTCTCCTGCCACGGTCGGCCGGCGGGGTTCGCCAGCCTGCCGGAGCGCACGGCCGAGGAGTGCGCCGCGTGCCATCACCGGGACGTGGCCACCCGGTCGTGCCGGGCGTGCCACGAGCGGGACCAGGTCGGGGAGCGGCCGGTGCTCGTCGCGGTCCGGGCGGCGGGCGCCGACGAGGCGCGGGTCCGCAGGCTGGACTTCGACCACGACGACCATGCGAGTCGGGAGTGCCGGGCGTGCCACACGACGGCGGTGACCCTCGAGTACGGACGGGAGTGCGAGTCGTGTCATGAGTACCACCACACCCAGGACGCGCGGTGCATGACGTGCCACGTGGAGGTGGAGTCGCCGGTCCACTCCGGCTCCGTTCACGAGGGGTGCGCCGGGGGCGGGTGCCACGGCAACGCGCCGGTCCTTTCGCTGACGCCGACCCGGAACGTGTGCCAGGTGTGTCACCAGGACCTGGTGGACCACCGGCCCGGACAGGAGTGCACGGAGTGTCACATCGGGTTCGGCGACTCCCTGCGGGAGCGCGCCCCGGGAGGTGGAGGATGAGCCGGCGCGCGAGGGTACGGCCCGCGGCCGGGCAGTGGCTGCTCGGGGCGGCTGCGCTCGCGGTCGGGCTCGCGGCGCCCGTCGAGGGTCAGCTGATTCCCCGGAACCAGGACTGCGTGAGCTGCCATCTGGATCTCGAGGACGACGTGCTCTCCGCACCGGCGCGCGAGTACGAGAACGACATCCATATCGAGCACGGCTTCACGTGTCTCTCCTGCCACGGCGTGGTGCCTGCCGGCGAGCACGGGGGTGCCATCGACCCGGAGCTGGGCTTCATCGGACGCCCGACGCGGGAGCAGATCCCGATCCTGTGCGGGAGCTGCCACAGCGACATCACGTTCATGAAGCAGTACAACCCGTCGATGCGGACGGACCAGCTGGCGGAGTACTGGACCTCGGAGCACGGGCAGGCGCTCCGGCAGGGCGACCCCGATGTGGCGACGTGCGTCAGCTGCCACCCGGCCCACTCGATCCGGCCGCCGTCGGACCCGGAGTCGAGCGTGTACCCGGCCCGTGTGCCGGGGCTGTGCGGCTCGTGCCATTCGGACCCCGACGTCATGGAGGGGCACGACCTGCCGATGGACCAGCTGGACGCGTACCGGAACAGCGTCCACGGGCACCAGCTGTACGAGGAAGAGGACCTCTCGGCCCCGGCGTGCAACGACTGTCACGGAAATCACGGCGCGACGCCGCCGGGCGTGGCCTCCGTGGAGCGGGTGTGTGGCCAGTGCCACGCCGTGATGGCGGACCATCTGGCGGAGAGCGGTCACGACGTGCTGTTCAGCGAGGCGGACCTGCCGGGCTGCGCCACCTGCCACGGCAACCACGAGATCCTCCGGCCGGGCGACGAGGACCTGGCCCGGGTCAACCAGGAGGTCTGTGTGCGCTGCCACGAGGAGGGCGAGCCGGAGACCCGGGTCCTGCCTGCGATGCGCGCGATGATTGATTCGCTGATCGTGGGTCGGGAGCGGGCACAGGCGGCGCTGGAGCGGGCGGAGGACTTGGGCATGGAAGTGAGCCAGGCCCAGTTCGAGCTCGAGGAGGTCACGAACGCACTGACCAAGGCGAGGACGGCGATCCACGCCATGCGGGTCGGGGCTGTCCGCTCGGAGATCGAGGCCGGCCTCGAGATCGTCCGGACGTCGCTGGAGCGCGGGGAGGAGGCGCTCTGGGAGCACGAGTACCGCCGTATCGGGCTGGCGGTCTCGGCCGGGTTCATCGTTCTGCTGATCGCGGGGATCGCGCTGAAGATCCGCCAGGTCGAGCGTCGCCAGACGCGGCAGGGCGCCGTCTCTCAACCAGGAGCCTAGGGGATCCATGTCCGACGAACACGATCGCAGGGACGTCGAGCCGGGGCAGGACGGCGCCGAGAACGGAGACATGCCCCGATCCCAGTTCCTGAACCTGCTGCTGGGGACGGGCGCCGGCGGGCTCGCGGCGGCGGTGCTGTACCCCGTGAGCGCGTACATCGTCCCGCCGGAGGCGCCCGAGTCGTCGGCCAACTCGGTGGTGCTGTCGGTCGTTCCGGACGAGATCGCGCCTAACACCGGGCGGATCTTCAAGTTCGGCTCGAAGCCGGGCATCCTGATCCGGACGCCGGGCGGCGAGCTCCGGGCGTTCTCGGCGGTGTGCACGCACCTGGAGTGCACCGTCCAGTACCGCGCCGACCTGAGCCACATCTGGTGCGCGTGCCACAACGGCCACTTCGACCTCCACGGCCGCAACATCGCCGGCCCCCCGCCCTCGCCGCTGACGGAGTACGACGTCTTCGAGCGGAGCGATGGCGTGGTCGTGAGCCGGAGGAGCTGAGCCATGGCCACCCGATCTCCGGCCGAGCCCCGGCCCGACGCCGGGCCCGGCGATGCCGATGCCGGCCCCCGGACCCGCGCCGAGCGTCTCGTGCAGTGGCTGGACGAGCGCCTGGGGTTCACCGCGCTCGCGCCGCTGGCGAAGAAGAAGTCGGTCCCGATCCATAAGCATTCCGTTTGGTACTACATGGGCGGGATGGCCCTCTTCCTCTTCTTTCTCCAAGTGGCCACCGGGATCATGCTTCTGTTCTACTACCGGCCGAGCGCCGAGGGCGCGTTCGAGTCGGTCCAGTTCCTCATGGCCGAGGTGGAGTTCGGCTGGCTGATCCGGTCGATCCACTCCTGGGGCGCGAACCTGATGGTGCTCACGCTCTTCGTGCACCTCTTCAGCACGCTCCTGCTGAAGGCCTACCGGAAGCCCCGGGAGATCACCTGGATGTCGGGCGTGGCGCTCTTCGCGCTGGCGCTCGGCCTGGGGTTCACCGGATACCTGCTCCCGTGGAACGAGCTGGCGTTCTTCGCGACGCGGGTCGGTACGGAGATCCCGGCGGTGCTCCCCTTCGTGGGCGACTTCCTGAAGGAAATGATGCGGGGCGGCGAGAACGTCTCCGGCGCCACCCTGACCCGGTTTTACGCCCTCCACATCTCGGTGCTGCCCGGCCTCGCGATCCTGATCGTGCTCCTGCACGTGCTTCTGGTCCAGAAGCACGGCATGAGCGTGCCGCCGAGCGTGGAGGAGAAGGGCGGCCCCCGGCGGACCGTGCCGTTCTTCCCGAACTTCCTGCTCCGGGACGCCATCGGGTGGCTCGCGGCCCTGGCGCTGCTGGCCGCGGCGGCCGCGTTCTTCCCGGCCCACCTGGGCGACAAGGCGGACCCGTTCGCGTCGGCGCCCGCCGGGATCAAGCCCGAGTGGTACTTCATGTTCATGTTCCAGACACTGAAGATGCTGCCGGCCCAGATCCTGGGGATCAACGGTGAGCTGATCGGCGTGGCTGGGTTCGGGCTGGCCGGGGTCGTGCTCCTGCTCCTCCCGTTCCTGGACAAGCCGGGGCCCGATGGGAAGTACCGGAAGATCTGGCAGTGGCTCGGGCTGCTGGCCCTGGCCTACATCATCGTCCTGACCTACATCGGCTACACGGTGGACCCGACCCAGTAGCGGGGCGGCCGGGCGCACCCGGTGCGACCGGCCGCATAGAGATCGAGCGGGCGATCAGCCGCCGCTCTCCTCCATCCCCGATCCGCCCTGCGGGTGCATGCTGTCGAGGGACGGGTGTCCCGCGGGCATCTCACCCCGGAGCATGTCGCCCATGCCGCTGGACTCGGCCGCCTCGTGCATCTGCCCGAGACCTGGCGCCATGCCTTCCGCCTTCTCCAGCGCCGCGGCCGCCGCTTCCTCATTGCCGAGGGCGCTCTCCGCCATGTACAGCCCGAACCAGACCGTGCTGATCTCGGGGTATTCCTCGGTCAGGTCGCGGTAGACCTCGGCCGCGGCCTCGTAGTCGCCGTTCGAGTAGTACAGGTTCGCGCTGTCCACGCGCGCGGCCACGCCGTCCGGCCAGTTGGCCCGCCGGTTCTCGGCCTGGGTCGGCTCCTCACCGAGCTCCACGCGCTCGCCCTCGTCGCCGCCGCACGCCGCCAGGGCCAGGGCGGCGATGGCTACCATCCACTTCGATGTATTCCGCATGATCCTCAGACTCCGTATCCTCAGCCCGATCCTCCGATCGGGTCGTTCACATGACAGGCTAAACAGATCGCCGGGTTGCTCTCGTGAGCCCGCTCCGGGTCGAAGTCCGGTCCGTGGGGGCTCACCTTGAAGGAGCCCAGCGTGGAGTGGCACTGCAGGCAGTCGGTCTGGGCGTGGCAGGTCGCGCAGCTCTCCAGCGCCTGCCGGGCCGGCTGCCCGTGCCGCAGCAGCCAATTGGGCTCGGCGTCGTGGAACCCCGCGTCCAGATAGCCCGTGGTGCCGAAGCCGGCCTGCTCGTGACAGTCCCTGCAGAACGCCGCGGTGTTGTGGCAGCTCGCGCACTCCAGGCGCCGGCCGTAGGCCTCCGCCGAGTGGCGGGCCATGAAGTTGGGCGGGTGGAACCCGGGCCCGGCGAGAGAGCCCGGCAGCGCCACGTCGACGGCCGTGGCCTCGTGGCACTCGGCGCAGAAGTCCCGGGTGTGGCAGGAGGCGCACGCGGACGCGTCCGCCGCCGCCAGCCCGCCGTGGGACTCCAGGAAGGAGGCGACGGTGTGGCTGGCGGGCGGTCGGGCCTCGAGCAGGACGCCCGGTGCCGTCACGTCCGCCGCGCGGGGCATGGCGAGGACCACCGTGGGGGCCTGTGCGGCGTGGCACGCGGCGCAGTCGTCCCGGGTGTGGCAGGTCGCGCAGGCCTGTGCCGAGGCGGCTCCGCCGTGCATGTCCAGAAAGCCCTCCGCCTCGTGCGACGGCGGCGCGACGTAATGCGCGGCGAACCTGGGCAGCTCCAGCGACGGGTCAGCCTCGGGGATCCCGGCGATCTCGGGCACGGCATCGGCGTTCACGTGGCACGCCTCGCACCGCTCCCGAGTGTGGCAGGTCGCGCACCGGGCGGGGTTCGCACCCGCCAGCCGCCCGTGGTCCTCCGGGAGGAACGAGCCGGTGGCGTGGTCGGCCGGGTACGGCAGCCGGGCGAGCCACTGCCCGCCCATCGGCGTCTCGGCGGCGGGCCCGTGGCAGGTGCTGCACGGCGCGTCCACGAGGTGCTGCTCTGCCGCGTGCCCGTGACAGGAGAGGCACTGCTCGAGGACCAGCGTGCGGGAGACCTGCATCGGCTGCATCCCCTCCGGCACGTGGCACGCCGCGCACTCCAGCGCTTCATCGCCGGCGGCGTCCACGGCGCCCGTGTGGGCGGGATGAGCGAAGCGCACGGGCGACGGCTCGCCCACCTCCGGCGGCTGCCAGTCGACGCTGTCCATCTCGACGCCGTCGTGGCAGCGGGCGCACAGCTGGGGCTCGGGGTAGAACTCCGCCATGTCGCCCTCGGGGATCCCCACGTGACACCCGGTGCAGAACGGGAAGAGCCCGGTATGGGCCTCGTGGGGGAACGGCTCCTGGACGTCCCCGCGGGCGACGACGACAACGGCGAGCGTGGCCGTGGCGGTCGCCGCGAAGACGACGAGGCTGCCAAGCAGACGCCCCCTCATCGCCGGCCTCCCATCCCCGGGTCGGTGCCGAACGGGACCCGCAGCACCGAGTACGCCCGGAGCTGGTCCCAGTCGGCGCCGGCCCGATTCTCATACGCCTGCGTATAGAGATCCGCGCCGGCCAGCAGATCCACGCTCCACGGACCCGACACGTCGACGCCCAGGCCGCCGCCGACCACCACGTTCTCCCCGACTCTGAACTGCTCGATCTGCTGGAAGGCCGTCCCCCGGAGCCGGATCCCCAGCCAATCGCTGGCCGTCCAGCGGACCCGGAGATCGCCGGAACTCAGGAACGCGCCGAACCCGGTCTCCAGCCGGTACTCGCCGGTGGCCAGCCAGTCGCCGGCAATCAGCCGGGCGCCGACGGTGTACCGCTGCGACGTGTCGCCGATCGGCGCGCCGATGACGGAGATCTGCGGGTCGCCGTAGGACCGCCGCGCCGCGGAGGCCCACGCGGTCACGGACTGCAGCTTCGCTACGGTCGCCCGGAGCTCGGCCTCGTGGTACGGGGTCGGCGAGAAGAAGCCCCAGATCGTGGACAGCTCGAAGTACGGGACGTACCGTCGCCCCGTGAGCTCCACCCACCCCCACCCTTCGGGCAGCCGGGACTGGAGCGTGAGGTGCGCCTTCCCGACCTGGCCGAACGCGAAGTCGTAGTCGAGGGAGCCGTTGAGCCGGAACGGGCCGGGCAGGCTGGACCGCGCGTCCAGCGAGGCCCGCTCGCTCAGCAGGCCCACGCGGTCCGCCCAGATCTCGCGCTGGTAGCGGAGGCTCAGGGTGGTGCCGGTCCTCGGCGTCGCCTCGATGGCGCCCCCGAACAGGTAGGCGTTCTGGTCGAGGACGAAATCCTCGATCCCCCGGAGCGCCTCGTGCCGGGGCTCGTTCAGGCCCCGGGCCAGGCTGCGTCCGCCGTACGCCGTGAGCCGGAGCCGGGTCAGCGGCTCCACCAGGACCTCGAGCCCGTCGTATCCGGCGAACCCGAGCCCCGAGAGCGTCCGCTGGCGGCCGGCCCGGACCCGGTAGAACGACCGCTGCAGCTGGGCGTAGGCGAGGATGGCGTCGAAGGCGTCGTCGCTGGTGGGCCAGGTCACGTCGCCGGACACATCGGCGCGTCCGCGGAGCAGGAACGTGGCGCTCAGACCCTGCACGCCCAGGCCCCAGGCGGTGGCGCTGATGTCCTGGGTGGCCAGCGCGGCGTGGGCTTCCGCCCGGGGGCGGTACAGGACGCACTCGGTGGCGGAGACGCACTGGACGGGCTGACCGTCGAACATGAGCACGCCGCCCTCATCCACGACGCTGGCCCGGTCGACGGTGTCCTGTCCCACCGGCCGGAGGGTCAGGTACCGGAGGGTGGTGACGGAGGACCCGCGGATGCCCTGCGCCGCCAGCGGCGCCACGGCCAGCAGCGCCACCGAGGCCAGTGCGACCGCTCGGAGGGTCCGGGCGGGGTTCACGCGTCCGCGCACACTCACGATCGGCTCGTCAGCTCCCGGGGCCGAGCCCGGACAGGGCCGGGTCGGCCGCCACCGCCGGGTACGCCGCCTCGACCGCCGCGAGGGTCTCGATGAGCAGCGCCTCGATGAACGGCGCGTTGTGGGTCACGGTGGCCGCCAGCGCCCGACGCCGCTCGGCGGTGGTCTGGTTCGACCGGAACCCGGTCCGGGTCGTGGCCAGCCGGAAGTTGAAGAGCGCGCCCTCGGCGACGGTGAACCGCCCGTCATCGGGGTTGATCTCGGAGCCGAGATCGTCCAGGTACCCGTCGAGCTGGACGGCATATCCGATGATCCGGTCGAGCGCGTCGTCCAGCTTTGTGAGGGCGTCGTCGGGCGAGTCGTGGCAGCCGCCGTCCGCGCACCCCTGGAAGCTGCGGGCCGTGGTCGTGAGGGCGCACCCGGTCTCGCCCGTCGGCAGCCCGTTGGGCCCGACGCACGGCGCGGCCCGGAACCCGTGCCCCACGGAGAAGAACGTCCCGCTCTCCGTCTGGTTGGTGTAGCCCACCACGTGGCAGCTCGCGCACGCCCGAGGATTGCTCCCGACCCCGTGCGGGCCGGTGATCTGCCCGGGCGTCACCGAGCCGGTGCCCGGGAACCACCCGGCGGTCCCCGCCAGCACGTCGGTCTCGGCCGAATGGGGCTGGAGCCACTCCTGGTTGCCCTGGGTATCGGGCTGGGACTGCCGATCGTGGCACTGGGCGCAGATGTGCTGCTCTATCGCCGTCACCGTGGACGGGAAGCGGAGCTGGCCCTCGTGTCGGGCCGAGTGCGGGTCGTGGCACACGGCACAGGTGATCTGCATGTAGACGTCATCACCGGCCAGCGAGTCCTGCTCCAGGTAGTCGGCCCGCACGCCCAGTCGGACCAGCGCGCCCTCGCCCGTATGGCACGACGCGCACCCGCCCTCCAGCGGGCCCCGGAGCGCGGCCGCCGGCGTCACATTGGCGTGCGGCGACCGGCTCCACTCCTCCACGAACGGGTGATGGAGCCCGGAGTGGCACTCGCCGCACCCGGCACTCAGCGACGGCCCGACGTTGACCGGCGCCAGCGGGACGTTGGCGTCCGCGGGGTCGCTGGCGTGCACCAGCCCGGGCCCGTGGCAGCTCTCGCACTGGACGTCGAAATAGCGGCCCGGCTCGATACCGGGCGTGAGGTGGCCGCCCACCGCGCCCGCGCTGTCCTCCATGGCCACGTTGCCCAGCGAGTTGACGGTGTGGCAGGCCTCGCAGAAGGCCCGGGCGTGGTCGCTGCTCTGGAGGCCTTCCCACGCCATGGAGTGGGCCGTGCCCTCCCAGTCGCTCTGATAGTCGCCGTGGCAGTAGCCGCAGACGGTGAGCTTGTCCCCGTCCGAGGGGTCCGCGTACCCGACGAAGCCGAGCGCCTCTTCCGGGATCCGGTCGTAGATCCCCCGGTCCTCGAACACCACCTGCTCGTCCACGCAGCCCGCAAGCGCCACGAGGACCATGGTCATCGCAGGTATCAGCGCCCGATTCCCCTTCGCCATCAGCACCCCCAGTCAGTCCTTTCGGGGAGGGACCCCCGCCCACACCGTTCACGCCCCGGCGCGCCCCTAGGAAAAGGCCCTGCGGGTGGTGGAAAGTCAAGTCGGGACGGGCACCGCCCTGGCGTCCGGAAATCCCCCACACCGCGCGATTCCGCGCGCCGCGAGCGACCGCCCCTCGCGTGCCCCCACGACCTCCTGGTACCCTTCAGTCATGGACGCTCCACACGCTGCCATCCTCGGCGCCGGGATCCGGGACCGAGCCCTCGAGCTGGGCTTCGAGGCGGTCGGGATCACACCGCTCGGGCCCAGCGACCACGCCGCGGTCTACCGGGCGTGGATCGCGCGCGGGCTGCACGGCGAGATGCGGTACCTGGCCCGGGAGGACGCGGTGGGCGCGCGACTGGAGCCCCGGACCCGGTGGCCGGAGCTGCGGAGCGCGGTGGTCGTGGCCCATCACTACGCGCCCCCGATGCCGGCCGCACCACCCGCAGCGGCTCCGGGCGAGGCCGGGGGCGCCGCGGAGGCGGACGCTCCCGTCCGAACCGCGCTCGGGGATCCGGGAACCGGCATCATCGCCCGCTACGCCCGCGGGCGCGATTACCACAAGGTGGTCAAAAAGAAGCTGATGGCGCTGCTGCGGTGGGTCGAGGAGGAGATCGGCCAGGCGCTGCCGATGGCCCGGGCGTACGTGGACACCGGCCCGATCCTCGAGCGGGAGCTGGGGCAGCGGGCGGGGCTGGGCTGGTTCGGCCGGAACACCATGCTCATCGATCCCCGCCGGGGCAGCTACTTCTTCCTGGGCGAGCTGCTGCTGCCCTTTG
>JAWVYT010000041.1:0-10975 GCA_033722595.1 Longimicrobiales bacterium | reverse complement strand
CCACGACCCGGCGCCGCCCGCCGGCCGGCCGGTGCGCCGCCGCTCCGGCTCGTTCCCGGGCTCCGGCTCCAGCACCTCCAGGTCCGCGGCCTTCACGTCCAGCCGCAGCCCGCCGGTCTCCACGGTGGCCCGCCCGTCCCGGAGCTCCACCACCGTGCCCTCGGCGCCGGTGGCCGCGATGCGGACCCGGGCGCCCTCCTCCAGGTCGGGCGGCGGCTCCGACGACGCCCGCCGCTCCGGCTCCGGTGCCCGCTCGTCCTGCTTCCCGGCCGCCTCCTCCACCCGCCGGCGGGCCGCCCGGGCCGCCTCCTCGAACGCCTCCGTCCCCACGCCCTCCTCCACGGCGTCCCGGAGCTCGGCGATCGCCTCCTCCACGTCCTTCCGCGCGTTCATGAGCAGGTCCCGGGCCTGCTGCCGGGCCCTGCGCTCGGCGTCCGCCTCGCGGCGCTTCACCGCCTGGCGTCGCTCCTTCGCCTCGTCCCGCAGCCGGTCGGCCTCCGCCCGGGCGTGCTCCGCCGCCCGTCGCTCCCGGGCCGCCTCGTTCAGCGCGTCGGCCAGCTCCTGCTCCTTCAGCTCCAGCTCCGAGAGCAGCGCCGCCACGTCGCGCTCCCCCTTCGGCAGCATCTCCTCGGCCCGGCGCAGGACCCGGTCACCGAAGCCGAGCCGCCGGGCGATGGCCAGCCCGTAGCTCCGCCCCGGTACCCCCTTCACCAGCCGGTACGTGGGCTGCAGCTCCTTCGCGTCGAACTGCAGCGACGCGTTGACCACGCCGTCCTCCTCCCCCGCCAGCAGCTTGAGCTGACCGAGATGGCTGGTCGCCACCGTCATCGTCCGCCGCCGGGTCAGCTCCACCAGGATCGACCGGGCCAGCGCGGCGCCCTCCGTGGGGTCCGTCCCGCTGCCGATCTCGTCGATCAGCACCAGCGAGTCCGGGCCCGCCTCCTCGACGATCTCCCGGAGGTTGGCCACGTGGGCGGAGAACGTCGACAGGCTCGCCTCGATGGACTGCTCGTCGCCGATGTCCGCGAAGATGTCGTCGAACACCGGCAGCCGGGTCCCCTCGGCCACCGGCGGGACCACTCCGGCCTGGGCCATCAGACTGAGCAGCCCGATGGACTTCAGCAGCACCGTCTTCCCGCCCGTGTTCGGCCCCGAGACCACCAGCGTCCGCTCGCCCGGCTCCAGCCGGAGCGCGAACGGGACCACCTCCTGGGGATCGTCGCCCGCCAGCAGGAGCGGGTGGCGGCCGGCCACGACCTCGTAGTCGGACGTGTCGTCGGTGACCGCGGGCGGCGACGCGTCGTGGTCGAGGGCGTAGCGGGCGCGGGCGCTCAGCGAGTCCAGCCGGACCAGCGCCTCCAGCGCGCCCCGGAGCTCGCCGGCGTGCGGCCGGAGCGAGTCCGTCAGCTCCTCCAGGATCCGGCGCACCTCCCGGGACTCGGCGAGCTCGAGCTCCCGGACCCGGTTCATCAGGTCCAGCGCCAGCGGCGGCTCCACGAAGAGCGTGGTCCCGGTGGCCGACTCGTCGTGGACGATCCCGCCCACGTGCTTCCGACCCTCTCGCCGGACGGGGATCACGTACCGCCCCTCCCGGAGCGTCACCGACGCGTTCTCCACCCGGTAGCTGTCGGGCAGCGAGCCGATGTACCGCTCGAGCTTCTCCACGATGCTGCTCCGCAGCGACCGCAGCTCCTGCCGGATCCGGGCCAGCTCCCGGGACGCGTCGTCTTTCACCTCCGCGGCATCATCGATGGCCCGCTCGATGGCCGCCGCTTGGTCCGGCAGCTCCACCAGCCGGTCGGCCAGTGGGCGCAGCGGCGCGAGGTCCTCCAGGTGCCGGGCCAGCACGTCCCGGGTCGTGGCGCTCGACCGCACCAGCCGCGCGCCCTCCAGCAGCGTCCGGGCCTCCCAGAACGAGCCGGGCTTCGCCAGACGCTTCAGCTCCGTCCGCAGATCCGGGATCGCCGGCACCGCCCACCCGCCGGTCTTCGTGAGGAAGACCATGGCCGCGTCCACCCGCGCCAGCTCCGCCCGGACCGCGCCCACGTCGCCGCCGGGCTGCAGCCCCCGGACGTCGGCCGCGCCGAGCTCGCTGCTCGCCTGCTCGGCCACCACGGCCAGGGCGGCCGCAAGCTGCAGGACGTCGAGGGCGTGCCGGTTCATCGGGATCTCAGGTCAGCTCCTCGCGGACGATCCGGTTCGCTTCCTTCCCCTCGAACCGGCCCCTGATCTTCGGCATCAGCGCGCCCATCACGGCGCCCATGTTGTCCGCGCCCGACGCGACGATCTCCTGGACCAGCCCCCGGACCTCGCTCTCGGACATGGACTCCGGCGTGTAGGCGTCCAGGATCTCTGCCTCCCGCTCCTCCTTCTCCGCCAGCTCCTCGCGGCCGGCGTCCCGCATCTGGTCCGCGGCCTCCTTCCGCTGCTTGATCCCCTTCATGACCACGCCGATCACGTCCTCGTCCGTGGCGTCCCGCCCTTGCTCGATCTCTTTGTTGCGGACCTCCGACAGCACCGTCGTCAGCACCGTGGTGCGCAGCCTGTCCTTCGACCGCCGGGCCGCGTTCAGGTCCGCCCGGATCCGCTCCTTCAATGACTCCGCCATCGCCTGCTCCCTCCCTCGTTCTCACCTCGTCCCGACCGGTCAGGCGACCGGCCGGTTCCGCCATTCCTACGGCCGCGGCCTCCGTGCATGATGGAGGACCAGCGAACCGGAGGCCACCGTGACCGACCCGTTGATCGAGCGCGCCATCGCCGTACTCCACGAGACACCCTGCGTCGCGCTGCCCCTCACCGTGCTGGCCGCCCGCGTCGGCACCACCGACCCCGACGGTCTCGCGCTCCGGATCGCCGGGGACCCCCGGCTCCTCCTCATCGAGCCGCCGGTCTTCCCCGGCCTCGCGCTCCTGCCCTCCACCCGGGAGGAGGAGTACGAGGCGGCGCTACGGGCCGCCGGGCTCCGGACCGCCCCCCGGGTCGCGCTCACGGCACGCCCCGCGCGGACCGGTGGCGCGGCCGCGCCGGGCGGGGTCGCGGCGCTCCTCCTCGAGACGGCCGCTCGCCTCATGGGCCCCGGGCCCGCCGCCGACGCGCTGGCCCACGCGGCCGACCGGGCGTACCGGGCCGTGACGGCTACGGCGCCGCCCGCAGCAGCGCCGTCCACCACTCGCCCTCCCGGTCCTCGGCCGCGGCCTCCAGCCCCGCCGCCGCGGCGGCCTGCCGGACGCCCCCGGCCTCGTCGGTCATGATCCCGCCCAGGATCACGCGGCCGGCCGGCCGGAGCGCCGACCGGAGCCCGGGCAGCAGCGGCGTCAGCACCCCGCTCAGGACGTTGGCCGCGATCACGTCGAAGCGCTCCCGGACGCTGTCCAGGTAGGCGGCATCCACCACGGCGTTCACCAGCTCGATCCGGTCGCCGACCCCGGCCCGGGCGATGTTGGCCGCCGCCGTGCCGATGGCGCCCGGGTCCGACTCCACGGCCAGCACCGACCCTGCGCCCAGCCTCACGGCCGCGATGCCCAGGATCGCGCTCCCTGCGCCCACGTCCAGGACCCGCTCGCCGCCGGTCACGGCCCTCTCCAGGAGGCGGAGCGCGCCCCGCGTGGTCGGGTGCTCTCCGGTCCCGAACGCGGACGACGGGTCGATGACGATGACCACGTCATCGCCCTCCGGCTCGACCGGGTTCCACGGCTGGGTCACCACGATCCGGTCGCCGACGCGTCGGGGCTCCAGCCCCTCTTTCCACCGCGCGCTCCAGTCCTCGTCATCCTGCCACCGCCAGAGCAGCTCCGGCGCCTCCCCCGCAATGGCCGTCAGCCGGTCCGCCGCGGTATCCAGGAAGGCGTCCGGGTCCGCCGGCTCCGGCACGTACGTCGTGAGCACGTCCACACCCTGCTCCACCGCCAGACCCCCCAACGAAACGAGCCCCTCGGCGAGCTCGTCGGCGAGCTCCTCCGAGGGGACCCGGACCGTCAGGGCGATCCAGCGGGTGCGGCTCACGCGCTGAACGCCTGCCGGACCTTGCTCCAGAACCCGCCGGAGCCGTCGCGCTCGATGGCGTCCGGCGCGGGGCCCTCGAGCTCTCGGAGCCGCTTCAGCAGCTCCTCGTGCTCGCCGTCCACCCGCTCCGGCACCCAGACCACGACCCGGACCAGCTGGTCGCCCCGGCCCGCGGCCTGCAGGTGCGGCAGCCCGCGCGCCCGCAGCCGAAGGATCGTGCCCGACTGGGTCCCCTTCGGGATCTCCAGCTCCTCGCTGCCCAGGATCGTCGGGACCTCCACGGAGTCGCCGAGCACCGCCTGGGCGTACGTGACCGGCAGCTCGTAGTAGAGATCCGCGCCCTCCCGGACGAACCGGTCGTCCTCCTGTACGTCCAGCACCACGTAGATGTCGCCGCGCCGGCCGCCACGACGCCCCACGCTGCCCCTCCCCTTCACGGTGATGTAGTCGCCGCTGGAGACGCCGGCCGGGACCTGGACCTCGATCTCGGCCTCGCCGGACTCCGTGCCCGTCCCGGCGCACGACCGGCACTTGTCCTCGATCACCCGGCCCTCGCCCCGACACGTCGGGCACGGCGTCACGCTCATCAGCTGGCCCAGCATCGACCGCTGCACCCGCCGGACCTCGCCGCTCCCGCCGCACGTCTCGCAGACCGACGGGGTGCCACCGCCCTCCACGCCCGTGCCGCTGCACGCGTCGCACGGGTCCTCCACGTCGACGCGCAGCGTCTTGGTCGCGCCCGTCGCGACCTCTTCCAGCGTGATCGGCAGCTCGAGCCGAATGTCCGAGCCCTGCTGCGGCCCGCCCCGGCGGGCTCGGCCGCCCCGGGCCCGGCCGCCGAACAGGTCGTCGAGACCGAAGCCCCCGAAGTCGCGCATGAAGATCTCCAGCGCGTCGCTGAAGTCGAAGCCGCCGTACGCGCCCCGGGCGCCGCTCCGGGCGCCTGCGTGGCCGAACCGGTCGTAGCGGGCCCGCTTCTCGTCGTCCCGCAGGACTTCGTAGGCCTCGGTGGCTTCCTTGAACTTCTCCTCGGCGTCCTCCGAGCCGGCGTTCCGGTCCGGGTGGTACTTCAGCGCGAGCTTCCGGTACGCCTTCTTGATGGTGTCCGTGTCCGCATCCCGGTCCACGCCGAGGATCTCGTAATAGTCACGCATTCGAATCGACTTCAGTCACTCCGTTCCTGTTCCGTTCGCTTCGGTACCGGGCTGTACAGCTCGGAGACCAGCCGGCTGGTGCTGTCCACGATGGTCACCACCTTGTCGTACGGCATCCGGGTCGGCCCGATCACGCCGATCACGCCGCCCAGGTGCCCCACCCGGTACTCGCCGGTAACCAGCGTGAACCCGGCCAGCTCCGGCGCCGGGTTCTCCGACCCGATCCGGATATGCAGCCGGGAGCCCGGGTCCCGCTGCGTCAGCACGCTGGCCAGCAGGTCCCGCTGCTCCGTCAGCTCGATCAGGCCCCGGAGATCCGCGCCGGACTCGAACTCCGGCTGGCTCGCCAGCACGCTCGTGTTCCCCAGGTGGATCTCCTCGCCCGCCAGGTCGAACAGCTCCTCCCCGGACTGCAGGAAGATGTTCAGCAGCTCCGACGCATCGTCGTCCTCCGTGGCGTCCCGGAGCCGGTCCGGCAGCGTGTCCCGGATCTCGCCCATGCGCTGGCCCGCCAGCCGCTCGTTCAGGATGACGGTCACCGCCAGCAGCGTCTCCCGCGGCACCGAGATCGGCAGGTCCACGTACACCGTCCGGACGATCCCGTTTCGCAGGTTCAGGACCAGCAGCACTTTCTCGCTGGAGAGCCCCAGCAGCTCCAGCCGCTCCACCACCACGTCATCCACCGACGGCGCGATGGCCACCCCGAGCTCTCCGGTCAGCAGCCCCATGGCCTGCGTCGCTCTGCGCACGAGCCGTTCCAGCGGCCCGCTCTCCGGTGGGCCCAGCTCCAGCCGGAGCCGCTCCTTCTCCGCCTCCGTCAGCCGCGTCGGCTGCATCAGCGTGTCGACGTAGTACCGGTACGCGCGGTCCGTGGGGATCCGGCCCGCCGACGTGTGCGGATGGAACAGGAACCCCTTCTCCTCCAGGTCCGCCATCGTGTTCCGCACCGTGGCCGGCGAGACGCCCAGCCGGTAGCGCTTCGCCACCGTACGGCTGCCGGCCGGCTCCGCCGTGGCCACGTACGTCTGGATCACGGCGTCCAGGACCTGCTGCTCCCGTTCTGTGAGTGACTCGCTCATGCGACCTGTCCGATGCCTGTGGGCTCGGGGACCCGCTGCGGGACCGCGCTGAATCTGGTCGGGACCCGGACCCGCTTCAAGCGGCCCGCCCCGCCGCGCCGTCCAGCGCGACCGCCAGCCGGTCCAGCAGGAGCCAGCCCTCGGGCGTGAGACGGACCCGGTCGTCCACCTCCGCGAGCCCCGACCGCTGCCACTCGGCGGCCAGCGCACGCTGCGCACCGCCGAGCTCGCTCGCAGGGAGCCCCTCCGCCGTCCTCAACCCGAGCCAGATGCGTTCCAGCGCCAGCGCGTCCGCGTCCAGGCGCTCGCGGTCCGCCAGCGGCCGCTCGCCCGACTCCACACTCTCGCGATACGCCGGCCAGTCCCTGCGGTTCCACCACCGCTCCGGCGAGACGAAGGAATGGGCGCCGTTCCCCAGCCCGAGGTAGGGAACCCCGCTCCAGTAGGCCGCGTTGTGCCGTGCCTCCCGCCCGGGCAGCGCGAAATTCGATACCTCGTAGTGGCGGTACCCGGCCTCCCGGAGCCGACGGGCCACCGTCAGGTACTCGGCCTCGTAGCGACCCTCCTCCGCCGGCGTCTCCCGGCCCTCCGCCACCCATCGGCCCAGAGGCGTGTCCGGCTCCACCGACAGACCGTAGACGGAGATGTGCTCCGGCTCCAGCGCCAGGATCCGGTCCAGGTCCCGCTCCAGCTCCCGACCGAGACGCGCCGGGAGCCCGAAGATCAGGTCCAGCCCGATGTTGCGCACCCCCGCCTCCCGGGCGACGGCCACCGCGCGCCCCGGCCCGTCGGGACCGTGCAGCCGTCCCATCCAGCGCAGGCTCGGCCCGTGGAACGTCTGGGCCCCGAGGCTCACCCGGTCGACCCCGGCCGCGACCCAGTCCGCCGCCAGCTCGGGCGTGAAGCTCTCCGGGTTCGCTTCCGCCGTCAGCTCGACCACACCGGCAGCGTCCGCGCCGGGCCCGGCGCCCGGGCCCGCCAGCGCGTCCAGCAGCCGCGGCACCGCGCCCACGCCCAGCAGCGACGGGGTCCCGCCACCCAGGTACAGCGTGTCGAGGGGCAGCGTGCCCCAACCCCGGGCCCGGGCCACCATCCCCAGCTCGCGGCCCACGCACGCCGCCCACGCCGCGACCGGCGGGTCCGACGCCACCGTCACCGCGAAGTCGCAGTAGCTGCAGCGACGGGCGCAGAACGGCGCGTGGACGTACAGGTGGCGGGGCGGCTCCGTGGTCATCGCTCGGGGTCCGGTCTGGGCGCTCACGCCCGTGGATACCCCGCCGCCGTCCGGGCGGTTCAGCCCCGGACGAACCGGAGTCCCGGGAGCTGACGTGCGTGGCCCTGCAGCTCCAGCGACAGGAGCGAGGCCAGCCCCCGCCTCGGGTCCAGCCCGGCGCGGGCCGCGATGTCCTCGGCGTGGCGCGGCTCCGCGTCCAGCGCCCTCCAGAGCGCCAGCGCCTGGCCCTCCAGCTCCGGCGGCGGGACGTCCCGCTCCTCGGCCGCCGACGGCTCCGGCAGCCCCAGCAGCTTCGCGACCTCCCGGGCGCTCGTGACCAGCGTCGCGCCGTCCCGGATCAGCGCGTTCGTGCCCTCGCTGACCCGGGACCCGATCGGACCCGGCACCGCCAGCACCGTCCCGCCCTGATCCCGGGCCCGGGCCGCCGTGCTCAACGCGCCGCTGCCGTGCGGCGCTTCGACCACGATCACCACGTCCGATACGGCCGCGATGATCCGGTTCCGCCGCGGGAACGCGTGGCGTGCGGGCGGTGTGCCGGGCAGGAGCTCACCCAGCAGCAGCCCGTCCCGGCCGATGGCCTCCTGCAGCTCGGCATGCGCCGTCGGGTAGGCGACATCGAGGCCGCAGCCCACGACCCCGACCGTCCGGCCTGGGCCCGCCGCGCGGTGCGCCACCCCGTCCACGCCCCGCGCCAGCCCGCTGACCACGGTCGCGCCCGCCGCGGCCAGTCCCCGGGCCAGCCGGTGGGCCGTATCCCGGCCGTACGAGGTCATCGATCGGGTCCCGACGATCGCCACGGTCGGCGTGTCCAGGAGCGCGAGCCGGCCCCGTGCATACAGCGGGTACGGCGCGTCCTCCAGGTGCGTCAGCGGCTCCGGGTACCCGGTCAGCCCCGGCACCAGCACATGGTGCCGCTGCGCGCGGACCGTCTCGAGGATCCGGGCGACCCAGCCCCGGACCCGCTCCACCTCGGGCGCCGTCAGGGTCGACTCCGCGTCGCGGATCAGCTGGCGGAGCCCCGCCGCGGGGTCGTCCGCGCCCTCGATCGCCCGGCGCAGCGAGGCCGGTCCCACCCCCGGGATCGCGGCCGCGTGCAGCAGCGGCTCCAGGACCGCCGCAGGCGGACGGACCGGAGCGGACGGTGCCTCGTTCGCCCGGTCCGCGTCGGTCCCGGCCGACACTGCGGCCGGGGCCCGCGGGGGACCGCCCGGGCGGGGGCCCTCCCTCAGGGTCGCCACGGCTCGGTCTCCTCCTCCGTGCCTGCGTCCAGCTCCGCCCGGACCTGACCCCACATCGCCTCCTTCCACGCGTCGATCCCGCGACCGGAGACCGACGAGATCACGAACGTGCCCCAGGCGCCGGCGTCCTCGACGGCCGGCGGGTCGTCGTCGGGGCCGAGCAGGTCGGCCTTCGTGATCACGACGCAGTACGGCTTCTCCGCCAGCTCGCCGGAGTACTCCTCCACCTCGGCCCGCAGCGTGCCCAGATCGGCCGCCAAGTCCTCGCTGTCGGCCGGCACCAGGAACGCCAACAGCCGCGTCCGCTCGATGTGACGCAGGAACTGATGGCCCAGGCCCTTCCCCTCGTGGGCGCCCTCGATGATCCCCGGGATGTCCGCCAGGACGAACGTGCGGCTGTCCGACAGCTGGACCACGCCCAGGTTCGGCTGCAGCGTCGTGAACGGGTACTCCGCCACTTTCGGCCGGGCCGCCGAGACCGCCGCCAGCAGCGTCGACTTCCCGGCGTTCGGCAGCCCCACCAGCCCGACATCGGCGATGAGCTTCAGCTCCAGCTTGATCCGGCGCTCCTCGCCGGGCTCGCCCGGCTCCCACTCCCGGGGCGCACGGTTCGTCGGCGACGCGAACGCGGCGTTCCCCCGCCCGCCCCGGCCGCCCCGGGCTACCACCAGCTCCTCGCCGGGCGCCAGCAGCTCGCCCAGCTCCTCGCCGGTATCGGCGTCCGAGACGTACGTGCCCGCCGGGACCTTCAGCACCAGGTCGTCCCCGCTGGCGCCCGTGCGGTTCCCGCCCTCGCCGTGCTGGCCCCGCTCCGCCTTGTGGTGCTCCCGGTAGCGGAAATCGAGCAGCGTGCTGAGCTGCTCGTCGACCCGGAGGATGACGTCGCCGCCCTTGCCGCCGTTCCCGCCGGACGGCCCGCCCCGGGCCACGTACTTCTCCCGCCGGAACGCCTCGGCACCGGCCCCACCGGCCCCGGCGTACACGTTGATCGTGGCCTCATCGACGAACATGTCAGTCCCCCTGCTTCCGGATCCACCGGTCCCGGACCTTCGCCCAGACCCGTCGCGCCGCCTCGACGCGCTCGCCGCCGATCACGTCCTCGACGGCGGTGAGCGTCGCCTCGACCGTCTCCACATCATTGCCCACGTTCAGGCACCCCCGGAGGTGCGAGTGCAGCTGACGGCTGGCGTCGGTCCCCGCCAGCTGCGCCGCGATGCACAGCTCCCGCGTCCGGAGGTCGAGCTCGGGGCGGCCGAGCACCTTCCCGTAACCCTCCACCACCGCCCACCGGTCCAGCTCCGGGTGGATCCCGCCCATGACCTCGCGGAGCGCCTCGTAGTGGGGCCCGTACACCGCCCGGCAGGTGGCCTCCCCCCGCTCGATCCAGACCGCCGGCGGCTCCGCCCGGACCCGGGCGGCAGGCCGGCCCGTGCGGCGCCGCCACAGGTGCAGCGCGTTCAGCGCCACCGGGAACCCCATGAAGAGGTAGCTCTGCAGCAGCACCTCTTCCGCCTGCTCCGGCGCCAGCTCCGCGGCCCGGTCCATGGCCTCCACCTGCACGGACTCGTCGACGGTCAGCGACGCCGCCAGACGGACCAGGGCCCGCGTGCGATCATCCATGGTTCGTCTCCCCGGCCACGATGTCACCGACCATCTCCAGCTCCACCACCGGTCGGACCCCGCCCACCACCTCACCCCGCGTGTTCCGGACGTCCGGCCGGGCCCAGCGCTCCAGCGCCTCCCGCGCGCCGGGCTCCAGCTCGTCCAGCGCTTCCAGCACGCCCAGAAGCGCCACCTCGGCCGCCCGCTTCGCGCCGTCCCGGGCCTTCAACCCGATGCCCAGGCCGCCCCGGGTCAGGGCGCCGTAGACGCCCTCGGCGCCGACCTTCGCGATCACCCGCCCAGCGGTCGCCTCCATAAGACGCGTACAGAGCCGGTCCGTCCCGCCCACGAGGAACGGGTGGGCCGTCATGGCGCCGACGACCGCCGCCGGGCCCGGCTCGCCCGCCACCGCCGCCGCGCCCAGCCCGGCGAACGCGCGGGCCAGCCCTGCGACCGGGAGCGAGAACGTCACCACGCCACACCCGTCCACCCCGGTCGCGATCTCCGACCGGTCCACGGCCGTCCAGCGCTCGATCTCGGCCCGCATCCGCGCCTGCACGGGGTGACCCTCGGCCTGGTACCCCTCCGTCGGCCAGTCGTGGGCGACGGCCAGCGCGAGCATCCCGGCGTGCTTCCCGCTGCAGTTGTTGTGGATCCGGCCGGGCT
>JAWVYT010000040.1:0-11344 GCA_033722595.1 Longimicrobiales bacterium | reverse complement strand
GCCCAACGAGGAGGAGGCTGGATGGACGCGACGGTGAAGGCTCTGATCAACGAGCAGATCACGCACGAGTTCTACGCGGCGTACCTGTACCTGGCGATGGCGGCGCATTTCGAGGAGCAGAACTACGAGGGGTTCGCCCAGTGGTTTCGGATGCAGGCGAAGGAGGAGGAGGCGCACGCCATGAAGCTGTTCGACTTCCTGGTGGAACGCGGGGAGCGGATCGAGCTGAAGCAGATCGATCAGCCGCCGGTGGAGTTCGGACAGCCGGTGGACGCGTTCCGTGCGGCGCTGGAGCACGAGCAGAAGGTGACGGGGCTGATCAACGAGATCTACGAGACGGCGCTGGAGGCGAAGGACTACCCGACGCAGGTGATGCTCCAGTGGTTCATCGAGGAGCAGGTGGAGGAGGAGGACACCACCGGCACCGCGGTGGAGCGTCTGGAGATGGCGGGGGACAACAACGCCGCGCTCATGTTCCTGGACAGCGAGTTCGGCAAGCGGTCCACGGGCGCTCACGAGCACTAGGCCGGGGCGGCCGAGCCGGGGCCGGGGGCTGTACGTCGGGACATCGACGTTCGCGCCCGGCCCCGGGTTGTCTCATGGAGTCTCGCGAGCATCACATCCGGGTCCCGCGAACGGCCCGGTACCGGGTCCTGGGTAATCCGTCGTCGGCCCGTGAGGTGTGGTTCGTGCTGCACGGGTACCGTCAGCTGGCGGAGCGTTTCGTCCGACGGTTCACCGCTCTTCCGGGCTTAGCCGAGGGCCGCCGGGCCGTGGTAGCGCCGGAGGGCCTCTCCCGTTTCTATATCGATCCTGAGGGCGGCGAGCACGGCCCCGGGTCCCGGGTCGGCGCGACCTGGATGACCCGGGCCGACCGGGAGCACGAGATCCGGGACTACGTGGAGTACCTGGACCGACTGGCAGCGGCTGTCCTGGATCCGGAGGGCAGGGGGCCGGAGGCGGCGGACGCCCGGCCGATCGACGGCGGGGACCGTGGGCTGGTGGTCCTGGGCTACTCCCAGGGCGCGGCCACCGCATCCCGCTGGGTCACGTACGGTCGGATCCGACCGTCCGAGCTGGTGCTGTGGGCCGGAGGCCTCGCCGTGGACCTGGACCTGGACCAGGCGGCGGCCGCGCTCCGGGGTGTACAGGTACGGATGCTGGCCGGTGCGGCCGATTCGTGGGCCCGGACGCGAACGACGGAGAGCCGCCGTCGTCTCGAGCGGGTCGGCGTGGAGGCGGAGGTCATCGAGTTCCCGGGCGGGCACGTCCTCTCCGCCGATACCCTGGCCCGCTACTGGGCGGACTGATCGGCGCGCGTGATGAGAAGCGCCGCCGTCGACGGGGCGTCGACGGCGGCGCTGGTCTGTTCGCTGGGGTCGGGGACCGGCCAGCTTCCCGATCGGGTCAGGCGTCCGGGTGGTTCCAGGTGGTGGTCCGCTCGATGGTCCGGTCGCAGACGGTCCCGGTCACCGTGCGGGTGTGGGTCTCCGGATCGAACACCGCGTCGACATCGAGCGTGCAGACGCCCGAGCGACCGTCGTCGGTCTCCCAGTCGATGGCGCCCTGGATGCCGAGGGTCTGGAGCCCGACCCGCCGGCCGTTCTCCCAGGCATGGTGCGCTTCCACCGCGACGTTGGGCGCACCGTTCAGCGTGATGGTCACGTCCGCCCGACGCAGGGTGCGGGCGCAGTCCTCGTGCGTCTTCGTCAGCGACAGGTCACTGGAGCCGGACCGGGTTTCGCGGTCCCATTCCCGCTCCCGGGTCCCTTCCACCACCAGCTGGCCGCCCAGCGGGCAGGAGCGGATGGTGACGAACTCGGTCCGGGACGTGATCGGATCCGCGCTGACCCGCTCGGCGTCCACGGTGGACGCGTCGGCGGTCGCCGCCGGCCCGGTCACGTCGAAGCTCGCGGCGACGATGTCATCGGCCAGCACGTGGATCTCATCGGCGGTCAGCTCGCCGTCGGTGCCCAGGACGTCCTCGCACCCGGCCAGCGCGATCGCGCCGAGAGCCAGGATGGTGAGTGCTCGAAGCTGCATGACTTCCCCCTCGGTTTCACGTCGGGTGCCGTGCGGTCGGCATGGGAGGGGTCGACCGCGCTGTCGGTCATCTAGACGGCGGTCGGGCGCGCAGCGTTAAAGCGTCTCCTCCACGGCCTGCCTGAGGGCGGGGTCGTCGGCGCGAAAGGCGCCCAGGTGCCGCCAGGCGATCTGCCCCTCCCGGTCGATGAGCACGGTCAGGGGTACCCCGACCGCGCCGAACACGTCGATGGCGGTCCCGTCTGGATCCCACCACACGTCGTATGTCATCCCGTAGCGGTCCATGAACTGCCGGATCTCATCGCCCGCGCCCCTGTGGTCGACGGTCACGCCCACGACTCGCAGCCCTTCGTCGGCATGGGTCTCGTGGAGCTCCTGGAGCTCCGGCACCTCCTGGCGGCACGGCACGCACCACGTCGCCCACACGTTGAGCAGCACGACCTCCCCTCTCAGGTCCGACAGTGCGACCGAGTCACCGTCCAGCGTGGCCACCTCCAGCTCGGGGGCGGTCTCGGTCTCCGCAGCGCCACCGCCCGCCGGACCGCAGGCGGAGACCCCGAGGGCCAGCAGTGTCACGATCGCACGCTTCATCGTCCCCCCCCGCCCGTCGTCTCGTGCTCCGGCAGCGTGGCGACTGCCGTGCGCACACCGCCGTCTTCTCCGCTCGCGGTCCACGCGAAGAGCAGCCGATCGCCGCTGTGAGCCACGCGCGGGAACCCGGCCGCCCGGGCGGCGGCTGCGCCGGCCACGGTGACCGCCGGTCCGACCCCGGCGGGCCCCATCGCTCGGATGCGGACCTCGGCGCCCTGATCCGTGCGCTCGAGCCAGGTCACGAGGGCAGCCCCGGCCTCGACCAGCACCACATCGACCCGGCCCATGGAGCGGCCATCATCGACCCGGATCGGCGGGCCGAACGTGCGGCCGCCGTCGGTGGAGAACGCGGCCAGCGTCCGGCCGCGCTCTCCGGCGGACCGGATCTCATCCCGGGTCTCCGCGCCGTCGCCCTCCGTATCGGCGGCCGTGAACCACGCGATGGCCACGGTGTCGCCACGGGTGTCGAGCGCCGGTCCGTTCACCGGACAGCCGGCGATCTCCCAGCCGTCGTCGTGGACCGCCCGGCCCGCGAGCCACCGGCCGTCGACGTAGCGGGCCACGTAGATGTCCCGGATCTCGGCCTCGGAGCGATCCCGGTAGGCGGCGACGAGCCCGTCGGCGGTAGCCGCCAGAGCGGTCTGGCAGCAGTCACACACGCTGCTGTCCACCCGGATCCGATCTGACACGCCGCCCTCCCGATCGACGGTGGCAAAACGGAGCGTCATGGGGTCGCCGGTCACCGTCGCCCGGCCGTCCAGCCAGAGCGCGGCGAGCCGGTCCCGGTACGGGACCAGGGAGACGAATCCGTGCTCTGCCTCGAGTCCATCGTCGTGGATGACGATTTCGTCGGTCCAGTGCTCGCCGTCGTCACGGGAGAACGCCATGCGCACGTCGTAGGAGTAGGCCCCCGGTCCGCTCTTCTCCAGCCAGTGGGCGGCCAGCGTTCCGTCGCGGAGTACCGCCAGCGACGGGAAGTCGGCCCAGTTCACGAAGAGGTCCGGTCGGTCGATGATGGTCCGGGGCGGGCCCCAGCCGCGGCCCTCCCAGCGCGCGAAGCGGAGTGCATCGCCGGTGCTCGAGGGCTCGATCCAGCTCAGGTACGCGACACCGTCGCCGTCCACGGTCAGGTTCGGCTCCCCGCTCCCCGGCGCCGCCGGCGACGCGACGGTCTCGAACGCGGTTAGCGGGGGCGCGTCCGCGCGGTCGCACGCGGCGAGCCCGGCCAGCGCGGCCAGGAGGACCGCGAACAGGAGGATCGGAGTTCGTCGCATGGGCATCGGGGGATCGTCGTGAACGCCGGATGACGGAACGTAACAGCGGGGGCGGCCCCGCCCAAGGCGGCGTCGGGCGTGCCCCGGGATCCGGACTACCCGTCCCCCACCGAGAAGCGGTCTCGAACGCTGTCGCTCACGTCCGTGGGCCGGAGCGTCCGGGCGTCCACGGGCACCCAAAGTGTCCGGGCCCGTGCCAGTCGCTTGCCGTCGGAGCCGCGGATCAGCTCCGTGTGGCGCTCGAACTCCCGGCGCCTCGCCGTGCCGACCCAGGTCCGGCCGATGACGTCGGTGTCCAGGAACGCGGGCCGGGCATAGTCGATCTCGTGGCGGGACACGACCCACAGCAGCGCGTCCTGGTCCTCGGCCCGGGCGCGGGCGCGCCAGTGGGCCGTGGCGGCCTCCTGGACCCAGCGGACGTAGACCACGTTGTTGACGTGACCGAGCTCGTCGATGTCCTCCGGCCGGACCTCGATGCAGAGCTCGTAGCGCTCCGGCCCCGTCACGCGGACCCCTCGCGGACCGTCAGCGGCTCGATCCGGAGCGTCTCGAACGGCATGTCCACGCCGGCCGCCGTCAGCGCCTTGTACGCCCGCTCCCGGAGGTCGGCCCGGATCGCGCCGTGGGCCCGCTCGTCGTGGACCCAGGCCTGGAGCTCCATCGTGACGTTGTAGTCGCCGGTGGCCGTGACGGGTACCCGCGGCGCCGGCTCCTCCATGAACCGGTCGTCGTCGGCCACGAGCCCCAGCAGGATGGCCCGGACCCCGTCGATGTTCTCGTTCACGCCGATCTGCATCGACACGCTGATCCGAAGGTGGGGGAAGTTGGTGTACGAGGCCACGGTCCGGTTGATGATCTCCGTGTTGGGGATCGCGAGCATCCGCCCGTCGGGGGTGACGACGCGGGTGGAGCGCAGGGTGATTCGATCGACCCGGCCGTACGACTCGCCCAGCTCCACGAGGTCGCCGATGACGAACGGGCGGTCCCAGAAGATGAGGAGCCCCGAGATCAGGTTGGAGAGGGCGTCCCGGGCCGCGAATCCCAGGGTCAGCCCCGCGATGCCCAGGGAGGCGATCAGCGAGGCGGTATTCACGCCGACGGCCGCCATGGCGTTCACGACGCCCAGCGCCAGGACGGTGAACTTCAGGATCGTGAGGACGAAATCGCGCGTCGTTTCGTCCGTCCGGGCCCGGCGCATGATGGGTCGGGCCGCGACATCCAGGATCCGCCAGAACGCGTAGTACGCGGCGAAGGTCGCGGCGCCGATGATGGTATTCGCCAGGAGCTCCGCCGCCGTTGCCCCCAGGATCTCGGGGTCGAAGATCTCCGCGAGGCGCTGGACGATGCTGTCGAAGAATCGGGTCATGACCTGCTCCGTTCGAGTGTACGGGAAGGAGCACGGTAGCGCGGCCGCACCCCGCGTCGCCACCATCCGGGACGCGCGACTGGTTTCGCTTCGCCCTCGGCGCATCCATTTTTCTTTCCGGAAGGTCCCCGAACTCCACCCGATACAGGTCCCCCATGCGCGTTTCCTGGAACGAGCTCCGGGAGCGGAAGATCGTGCAGTGGACGCTGGCCTACCTGGCCAGCGCTTGGGTGGTCTACGAGGTCCTGAGCCAGATCGGGGACAACTTCGCCTGGCCGCCCGTCGTGCTTCGGGTCGTGACCGTGGTCCTCGCCACGGGGCTCCCCATCGTCCTGGTGGTGGCCTGGTACCATGGCGAGCGCGGCCAGCAGCGGGTGGCGCTCGCGGAGGTGGCGCTCGTGGTCGCCGCCCTCGCCCTGGGCTACGTCGGCGTGCGGTGGGTCCTCGTCGGTGCGGAGACGGGTGACCCGGGACCGGTCGAGGCTCGCGACGAAGGGGTCCTCCTCAACTCGCTGGCGGTACTGCCGCTTCGGAACCTGAGCGGGGACCCGTCCCAGGAGTACTTCGCCGACGGCCTCACCGAGGAGCTCATGGGCGCGCTGGGCCGGGTGCCGGGGCTGCGGCTCTCGGCAAGGACATCGTCGTTCGCCTTCAAGGGGCGCGATGTCGGGGTCGACTCCGTGTCGCTGGCGCTGCGGGTCCGGCACCTCCTGGACGGCAGCGTGCTCCGGCAGGGCGACAGCCTCCGGGTCTCCATCGCCCTGATCGATGCCCGGGCGAACTACGAGCTGTGGTCCCGGACCTATCGTCGTCCGGCCGAGGACGTCTTCTCCATCGAGCAGGACGTGGCCCGGTCGGTGGTCGAGGCACTCCCGCTCGACCCGGTGCTCCTCGATGCGGACTGGCGGCTGCCGGACAACGCGACCTCCCTCGAGGCCTTCGAGCTCTACCTGCTCGGCAAGGAGGCCTGGAACCAGCGGACCGGGCCATCGCTGCTCCGGTCCATCGAGCTGTTCGAGCAGGCACTGGCGATCGATTCGACGTTCGTGCCGGCGTGGGCGGCGCTGGCCGAGACGTACGTGGTCCTGCCGGGCTACACCGCCGTGTCGGGCCGGACCTCCTTCGAGCGCCTAAAGGAGACGGCCCGGAGAGCGCTGGCGCTCGACAGCCTCAACGTCCAGGCCCACACGGCGCTGGGCTACGGGACCGTGTGGGCCGGGCGGGATTTCCAGACGGGGATGCGGCTCCTGGACCGTGCGCTGGAGATCGACCCGGACTACGCCAATGCGCTCCACTGGCAGGGTGAGGTACTGGCCCACGCCGGCCGCTTCGAGGAGGCCTGGGCCCGGTTCGAGCTGGCGCTCGAGGTGGACCCGCTCTCTCACGTCACCGTGGCGGACTATGGCCAGGCCCTTCAGCTCGCGGGCCGGAACCAGGCGGCCATCGAGGTGCTGGACGAGCTGCTGGAACGGGCACCCGGGTACCTCATCGGGGAGTACTGGCTCTTCTATCCCGCGTTGATGGAAGGGCACTACGAACGGGCAGAGGCGCTGATCCGGAGCGTGGCCCGGCGAACCGGCCTCGATCCCGATGGGATGGCCCGCGCGGTGCGGGCGGTGGCCGGCGAGATCCCCCGGGAAGCGGGCATCGCCGCGCTGGATGCTCAGCCCCGTACGGTGTCCGGCGTAGGGGTCGTCGCCGTCAGCGCTCTGTACGGTCAGCTCGGGGCGGTGGAGAAGGGCTTCGAGCTGATGACCGAGAAGGCAACGAACCAGGTGCACATCTACCTGGTGACGCACCCCATCTTCGAGCCGTACCGGTCCCACCCCCGCTACGAGCGGCTGGTCGACGCAGTGAACATCCGCGGCTGACTCCGGCGGCCGGGAACAATTCGGAAGGTCGTCACGGTATCCCATGCAGGACACTCCTGCACGGGGAGCAGGTCATGCGCAGAATGATTCGCCTCACCGCCGTCGCCACCGCGGTACTGCTGACCGGGTGCGTCGACCTGGTCGGGCTGATCGACGGACGCCCTGATTCGTACGTCGAGCGGGACGGGCTCAGCTACCAGGTCATCGTGGACGAGTCGCCGTACGATTACGACGTCTTCGAGTACCGGATCCGCATCACCAACACGTCGCATCGCACGATCGAGCGCTCGCTCCCGGTCCGCCTGGGCACCCCCCGGGTCTACCGGGACGAGCGCTGGAGCCACCCCGTGTGGAATGCGTGCGACTGGGGGTGCGAATACTACGGCGACCGGGTCCGGATCCGGCTGCGCGCCGGCGAGGCCGTGGAAGGCTGGTGGGGCGAGGTGTGGGCCGGGGACTTCGCCCGCTACCGGGGGACCTACCACCTCGTCCTCCTGATCGACACGGGCCGCCATCGCTTCGAGGTCCTGGGACTGCCGGAGCTCCACGTCTGGTAGAGGGCGCCGCCATCCGGCCCCGGGCGCCGTCCTCAGGGGCCGGGTGGGGGCGGGTCAGTTGAGCCGGACGATGGCGGCGTTCAGCACCCCGGCGAAGCCGACCCACAGGAGGTACGGCACCATCAGGACGCCTGCGGTCACGGAATGCCGGAAGAAGAGCGCCGTCGTCGCCAGGATCGCGATCCAGAGGGCGAAGATCTCCACCAGCGCCCAGCCGGGGGAGCGGAGCGCGAAGAAGATCCCGGACCACGCCATGTTCAGCGCCAACTGGGTGAAGAAGAGCGTCATCGCCCGGCCCGCGTTCTCGAATCCGGCGCGGCTCCAGACGAGCCACGCGGCCACGGCCATGGCGGCGTAGAGCGCGGTCCACACCGGCCCGAAGATCCACGCCGGCGGGTTCCACGAGGGCTTGCGCAGCTCCATGTACCACTCGGGCATCCCCAGCGAGGTGAGCCAGCCGCCCACGGCGGCGACGAGGAAACAGAGGGCCAGGAACCCGGCCAGCGCGAGCCATCGCATGGTGCGGCTAGAGCCAGCTCCGACGCTTGAAGTACCAGACCAGCGCCAGCGTCACTACGATCATCACCGCCCAGACGGCCGGGTAGCCGTAGTACCATCCCAGCTCCGGCATGTTGAGCGGACTCGCCTCCGGGTCGAAGTTCATCCCGTAGATCCCGGCGATGAAAGTCAGCGGGATGAAGATGGTGGCGATGATCGTCAGCACCTTCATGACCTCGTTCATCCGGTGGCTCACGCTGGACAGGTAGACCTCCAGCAGCGCGCTGGCCATCTCCCGGTAGTTCTCCAGCAGGTCGATGACCTGGATCGTGTGGTCGTAGGCGTCCCGGAGGTAGACCCGGGTCTCGTCGTCGATGACGGAGAACTCCTCCCGGTAGAGCTGACCCATGGCCTCGCGCATCGGCCACATCGACTGCCTCAGCGCCAGCGCGTCCCGGCGCGCGGCGTGGATCACGCCGACCAGCTCCTCCTGCGGGTCATCGATGACGGCCTCCTCCAGCAGCTCCAGCCGTGAGCCGAACTCTTCGAGCAGCGGGTAGTAGCCGTCGACCACGGCGTCCATCAGGGCGTAGAAGAGGTAGCCCGCGCCCGCCACCCGGATCCGGCCGCGACCGGCGCGAAGCCGCTCCCGTACCGGATCCCAGGCATCGCCCGACCGCTCCTGGAACGAGATCACCCAGTCCGAGCCCACGAACAGGCTGAGCTGCTCCGTGTCGACCCGGTCCTCGAGCGTGGCGCTCCGGGTCACGGCGAACAGGTGGTCCGGGTACTCCTCCACCTTCGGTCGCTGATGCACGTTGATGACATCCTCCAGCGCCAGGCGGTGCAGGCCGAAGAGCTGGCCGATGGACTCCACCGACTCGGCGTGGCCCACTCCCACCACGTCGATCCAGAGCACGGGCCAGCGGCCCCTCATCTCCCGCAGATCCTCCACCGACTCGGGGGACAGCTCGTCGAAGCCGTCGGGCCCGTACCCGAGGACCCGGAGCGTCGGGGGTGGGGCATCCGGGTGGGAGATGAGGGTTCCCGGGGCCGCGCCCACCGGGGACCGGCGCCGGAACGTATGGACCCTGGGCAGGGGCATCCCGGCCTTCCGCAGCCCCTTGCGGATCTTCCGGATCCCCCAGAGCGCGGACCACGCCACACCCCGGGGGATGGCGGTTGCTGCGTGGATGGTGGCCTTGGCCGCGTCGCCGGCGGCTTTCACGGGGTCGTACTCGGGTCGATGATCAGGCATGCGGGAAGATAGGGTCTGGTCCGGCGGCGGGTAAACAGCATCGCGGCGTCTGGCGACGCTCCCTGAGGGGAGCACCGTCCCCGGCGAACCCTTTGGCCCCGTCGTGGCATTTTCATTAGTGAACGGGAGTCATACGGACTCCCGCCGCCTCGAGAGAGCGACTATAGTGTCCAACGGTCGGGTCCATCGCTGCATCTTCTGCCACGGGTCCATCCCTGCGAACGAGGGCGTGGAGCACTTCCCCGTGGGTCGCCGGGTGGCGTTCGAGCGCCTCGGCGCGCCGGACGCCGTGACCCGCGAGCTGTCGACGACCGGGCTCCCCCTCGACGCGCTCCTGGGGAAGGATCGCCGCGCCCAGGCCCTGGCGCTGGAGATCGCCCTGAACGAGGAGAACGAGCGCCGGCTGCTGGCGATGGAGCTGACGGAGCTCGAGGCCCGCTGGCGGCAGCAGGAGGAGATCGCCGCCATCGCCGATGGGCTGCTCACGCCGCGGCGGAGCGAGGTGGACGTCCGGGGCGTGCCGTAGGATGTCCGCGCTCCGCAGCACGGCGGCCCGCGTGGGGGAGATCGTGGCGGTGTTCGTGCCCGCCGCGGTCGTCCTGGTCTTCGCCTGGCCCGGCGCCTCCTATGACCCCGCCACCTGGCAGGCCACGGTCTGGGGTGCCAACGTCCTCATGCTCGGCGTGGTGTGGGCGGGGCTCCGGCTCCGGGGCCAGGGCTGGGCCCACCTCGGGCTGCGGCGCTGGCCCGGTCCACGGGGCGCCCTGGCCACCGTGCTGCGCTCCCTGGTGGCCCTCCTCGTAGGGCTCCTGGGGTTCGGGGTAGGGGCCGTGGTGGGCGGTGCGCTCCTGGGCGTGCCGGAAGGCGCGGACATGAGCGGGTACGACTACTTCGCCGGCGACCTCCCCCTCTTCCTCCTCGTTCTCGTGGCCGTCTGGATCGTGTCCTCCTTCGGCGAGGAGGTGATCTACCGGGGCTTCCTGATCACCCGGCTGGCCGAGCTCTGGGGCGGGTCCCGGACGGCGCTCTGGTGCGCCGTGGTGGCCGCCGGCGTCATCTTCGGCCTGGTCCACTTCACCTGGGGGGTGGTGGGCATATTGGAGACGGCCCTGATGGGGATCGGGCTCGGCGCCGTGTACGTGAAGCTGGGGCGCAGCCTGTGGGTCACCATCCTGGCCCACGCCTACATGGACACGCTCCTCATGGTCCAGCTGTACCTGGCCGGCTGACGCAGACCCTCATCGGATCGGGCCGTCGTCCGGACCGGACTGCTCCACGATCCCGCCCCTGCCGAGCTCCCGGAGGACCGCCGTCGCGTAGCACCCCGGGGGCAGGGCGAACCGGAGCTCCAGGTAGGGCCCGCGTCGGTCCGCGCCGGTGGCGGCCGCCGGGCCCCGGAGGGCGAACCGGAGGGGCCGGCGTCGTCCCGTCAGCGGGGCCATGGCCCGGGACCCCAGCGCCTCGGGCCGGAGCCCGGCGGCGTCCAGGACCCGCTCCTCCAGCTCCGCCGCGTCCCGCTGGGGCTCCCGCATCCGGTTTCCCACCAGCGGCCCGGTCGGGGAGATCTCGAGGGCGTCGGCACGGGACTGCTCGGCCGCCGGGTCGTCCACCAGGAACAGGGCCTCCGTGTCGTGCTTCCACGCCAGGTCGCCGGGCAGCAGCCGGGCCGTGGCGCCCACCCGGATCCGCTCCGCCAGCACGGCATTGAAGAGCCACGACTGGTACGCCGATGCATACAGCCGGAGCATGCGCTTCCCCACTACCGGGAGCGCCCGCCCGGCGTCGCCGCCCGTGCGGTCCATGGCCCGCGCCAGCCGTGCGCACTGGCCGAACCCCCGGGGCCAGGCGTCGGCTGCTTCCGCGTACCGACCGGCGTCGTACAGCCG
>JAWVYT010000039.1:0-11440 GCA_033722595.1 Longimicrobiales bacterium | reverse complement strand
GGCCGGTTCGGTCGGCACCCTGTTCGAGGACTGGGTCCGCTCGCTGGGCGGCAACCTGCTGGCGCCGCTGTTCTACGGCGGGGAGCTCCGGGCCGAAGTGGACCGGGCAGAAGCCGTGCGGCAGCAGCGACTCTACGAGTACGGCCGGGCGACGCTCGCGGCGTTCCGTGAGGTGGAGGACGCGCTCGCCCGGGAAGCGCGGCAGCGCCAGCGGGTGGGCCAGATCGAGACCCAGGTCGAGCTCGCGGAGCAGGCGTACGAGCAGCTTCGGGTACAGTACTTCAACGGGACGAGCGACTACCTGGACGTGCTGACGGCGCTGGACGAGGTCCAGGGGCTGCGGAGGAGCGTGCTGACGGCACGGCTGACGCTGGTCGAGGCCCGGCTCGCCCTGTACCGGGCGCTGGCCGGGTCGTTCGAGACCGCACGGGAGGCGGAAGCGAGGGGAGGGGATGGGGATGGATAGGAAGAGGACGCTGCTGATCTCGGCGTTGATCCTCGCGGTGGGAGCCGTGCTGACGGCGCTGGTGTTCATGACGGAGCCCACGGCCGAGCGATCCGGTGCGGTCCGCGAGAGCGCCATGCTGGTGGACGTGACCGGGGTCGAGCGCGGCACGTTCCGTCCCCGTATCCGCGCCATGGGCACGGTGGAGCCGGCCCGTGAGATCGTCCTGGCGCCGCAGGTCGCGGGCCGGGTCACGCGGGTCGCGGACGGCTTCGTGCCCGGCGGGCGGATACGGGCAGGCGAGATCCTGCTCCGGATCGAGCCCGCGGACTACGAGAACGCGCTGGAGCAGCGACGGAGCGACCTGAGCCAGGCGCGCTCGGACCTGGCGCTGGAGCTGGGCCGGCAGGACGTGGCCCGACAGGATTACGAGCTGCTCCGGGACACGGTGGGTCCCGAGGACCGCGCGCTGGTGCTCCGCGAGCCCCAGCTCGAGGCTGCCCGGGCGAGGGTCGGGGCGGCCCAGGCCGCGGTCGAGCAGGCGGAGCTCGACCTGGAGCGGACCACGATCCGTGCCCCGTTCGACGCCCAGGTGCTGACCCGGAACGTGAACGTCGGGTCCCAGGTCGCGCCGGGCGACGCACTGGCCCGTCTGGTGGGCGTGGACACCTACTGGGTCGTGGCGACCGTGCCCCAGGCGCAGCTCCGGTGGCTGGCGTTCCCCGGCGATGGGGAGCAGGGCGCTTGGGTCCGGATCCGGAACCGGACCGCCTGGGAGCCGGCCGAGGCCCGGACCGGAACGCTGCACCGGCTGGTGGGCGCGCTGGAGGACCGGACGCGGCTGGCGCGCGTCATCATCGAGGTCCCAGACCCGCTGGCCAGCGAGTCCGAGACGCAGGGCCCGCCGCTGATGATCGGCTCCTTCGTGGAGGCGGCGATCGAGGCCGAGCCGATCCGGGACGTGCTCCGGCTCCGCCGTGACTACCTCCGGGATAATGACGCCGTCTGGGTGATGGAGGACGACTCGCTCCGGATCCGGAACGTGGAGATCGTCTTCCGGGACGCCGAGTATGCCTATATCGCCCGGGGCCTGAGCCCGGACGCCACGGTCGTGATGACCGACCTGGCCACCGTCGTGGAGGGCGCGCCCCTGCGGCTGGCGTCCGACACGACCGGCCCGCCGACCGAGGGCGCCGGGGCCCCCGGCGCCGCTGGGAGCGGCGTTTCCGACACCGGGGGTGGGACGTGAACCCGGCCGGGGGCGGTCGTCCGGATGGCGGCCGCCGGGCCGGAGCGCCGGAGGAGGGCGGCGGGCCCATCGCCTACATGGCGCGCAACTCCATCGCCGCCAACCTGCTCATGGTCCTTCTCCTGGGCGGCGGGATCTGGGCCATGTTCAACGTCCAGAAGGAGGTCTTCCCCCAGTACGCGCTGGACATCGTGGATGTCAGCGTGGTCTACCCGGGTGCCGCGCCCGCGGAGGTCGAGCAGGGGATCCTGCGGCCCGTAGAGGAGGCGATCCGGGGCGTGGAGGGGATCAAGGAGATCACGTCCACGGCCCAGGAGGGCTCCGGCAGCGTCTCCATCGAGCTGGTCACCGGCGCCGACCGGATGAAGGCGTTCCAGGACATCGACCAGGCGGTGAACCGGATCCGGACGTTCCCCGACGACATCGAGGAGCCCGAAGTCCAGCTCCAGTCGAGCCAGCGGGAGGTCATGGTCCTGGGGATCTACGGCGACGTGGACGTATGGACGCTCCGACAGGTCGCCGAGGGCCTGCGGGACCAGCTCCTCGGTACGCCCGGGATCACGCAAGTCGAGATCGGCAACGTGCCGGACTACGTGACGCACGTGGAGATCCCCCGGGACCGGCTCCGCGAGTACGAGCTGACGCTGAACGACGTGGCGGGTCTGATCGCAGCGTCCAGTGAGGACATCCCGGCGGGCTCCATCGAGACCACCGGCGGGGAGATCCTGCTGCGGATGCAGGAGCGGAAGCAGTGGGCCGGCGAGTTCGGGAGCATCGAGCTCCTGACCTCGGAGTCCGGAGGCGTGATCACACTCGCCGACATCGCGACCATCCGCGACGGCTTCGAAGAGATCGGCTTCTTCGGCCAGTTCAACCGCGCGCCTTCCATCGACCTCCAGATCTATCGGATCGGGAACCAGTCGCCCCTGCGGATCGCCGCGGCCGTCGAGCGGGTGATGGAGGAGGCCTCGGCCACCTTCCCGCCGGGCGTCCAGTACCGGGTCGACAGCAGCGCCGCCGAGGACTACGAGCGCCGTCTCTCCCTGCTGGCGGAGAACGGGCTCCTGGCCATCGTCATCGTGCTCCTCCTGCTCGCCCTTTTCCTGGAGCTGCGGCTCGCGTTCTGGGTGATGATGGGGATGACCATCTCGTTCGTCGGCGCTCTCCTCTTCATGCCGGCCGTCGGGCTCAGCATCAACATGATCTCCCTGTTCGGGTTCCTGGTCGCCCTCGGGATCGTCGTGGACGACGCTATCGTCGTGGGGGAGAACGTCTACGGCTACCGGCAGGAAGGGATGGCGCCGATGGCCGCCGCCATCCGGGGTGCCAGGGAGATGGCCCGGCCGGTCACCTTCGCTATCCTCACGAACATCATCGCCTTCGTCCCGCTCCTGTTCATCCCCGGGACCACCGGCAAATACTGGTGGCCGCTGCCGGCCGTGGTGATCCTGGTGCTGCTCCTGTCGCTCCTCGAGGCGCTCTTCATCCTCCCGGCGCACCTGGCGCATTCCGGCGAGGCCGGTGGGTCCGGGATCGAGGCCAGGATCCACACGTGGCAGCAGGCGTTCGGCAGGCGCTTCGAGGACTTCGTGCACACCCGCTACCGCGCGTTCCTCGAGCGGGCGCTCGGGCACCGCTACATCACGCTGAGCACCGCGCTGGCGCTGCTCCTGGTCGTGGGCGCGTACGGCTACAGCGACCACATGGGGATGGTGCTCATGCCCGAGAGCCCGGCCGACGAGATCGAGGCCGGCGTCACGCTCCCGGTCGGGACCACAGTGGACCAGGCCGCGGCGGTGGCCGTGGAGATCACCGACGCGACCCACCGGATGTTCGACGAGCACGGGCTGTGGGAGGAGGCGGAGGGGATCAAGACGAACGTCCGCGGGCAGAGCTTCGTGGACGTGGAGATCGTCATGCGCCCGCCGGAGCAGCGGGCCATGACGGCCCAGGAGGTGATGGAGCTGTGGCGCGCCGAGATTGGCGACATCGAGGGCGTGGACCAGATCACCTTCGAGTCGGAGAGCGGCCCCGGCGGGTGGCGGCAGGACATCGAGGTCGACCTGAGCCACTCGAATATCGAGACGCTGGAAGCGGCGAGCATGGCGTTCCGGTCCAGGGTCGAGTCGTTCGATGCGACGCGGGATGTGACCGACAGCTACGACCGCGGGAAGTCCCAGTATGACTTCACGCTCCTGCCGGAGGGCCGGCGCCTGGGTCTGACCCCGGAGAACGTGGGGCGTCAGCTCCGGGCGGCGTTCTACGGCGACCTGGCGCTCCGCCAGCTCCGGGGCACCAACGAGGTCGAGGTCCGGGTCAAGCTGCCCCGTGAGCAGCGGACCGACCTGTACCACCTCGAGGACTTCGTCATCCGGGCGCCCGATGGAACCGAGGTCCCGCTCGTGGACGTGGTCCGCATCGAGGAGGGGCAGGCCTTCACCAGCATCGACCGCCGGAACGGACGCCGGGTCGTCACCGTGGGGATGGACGCGCAGCCCCCCAACGCCGTGGGCCGCGTCCTCGAGTCGCTGAACCAGGAGGTGCTACCCCAGCTCCGGTCGGACTTCCCCGGCATCACCTGGAGCTACGAGGGGAGCCAGGCGGAGATGCGGGAGTCGACCCGTGCCCTCTGGGGCGGGTTCGCCCTGGCCCTCGTGGCCATCTTCGGGCTGCTGGCCGTCGCGCTCGGCAGCTACTTCCAGCCCCTCATCGTCATGGGCGCCATCCCGTTCGGGATCGTGGGCGCCGTCATCGGCCACATCCTGCTCGGCTACGACCTCTCGCTGGTCAGCCTGATGGGCGTGATCGCGCTGTCCGGCGTGGTCCTCAACGACTCGCTGATCATGGTCCACGTCGCCAACGGGAAGCGCACGGACCACTCGGCCTTCGAGGCGATCCACGAGGCGGGGCTGCGCCGGTTCCGGCCGATCATCCTCACCACCCTGACCACCTTCGGCGGGCTCACCCCCATCATCCTGGAGAGCTCGCGCCAAGCCCAGCAGCTCATCCCCATGGCGATCTCGCTGGGCTTCGGGATCGTGTTCGCCACGGCCATCATCCTCGTGATCGTGCCGTGCCTGTATCTGGTGCAGGAAGACGTGACCGGAGCGATCCGGGAGGCCTGGGCCGGACGCGACGCGGCGTCGCGGGAGCCGGCCGCTTCAGGGTAGCACCGAGGCCTCGCTGTGGCGCCGGGGCGTCCCTCCAGCGCCCCCGCCCGGACTTCGATCGCGCGCCCTACAGCCGCCCTGCGTCTCGCCGTCCCCGGGGTCGGCCGCGGGCAGGCCCGCCCGGCCGCGAGCAACGGTGACGGGAGCTCGGATCATCGGAAGAGACGACACGACGGGTGAACCCTCTCGGACGGAACGAAGCGGATGAACGGATCACGTGCCGGCTGGAGCCGGCGAAACGAAGGGGTGGACGCGGTGCTCGCGGGCGTTGTGCTGGTGCTGACGGCCGCAGGGGCCGTAGAAGGAGCCGCGCAGGCGTCGGGGACGCCGGACCCGACGGTCCTCGAGCACGTCGGGACGTTCCCGGAGAGTTTCGGGTACCTGCAGACGGTCCGCCCCCTGGGGGACGACCGGGTCATGGTGGCCGACCCGCTGGGCCGGGTGCTGGCGGTGGCGGACCTGGCGGCCGGGACGCTGGAGCCGCTGGGACGGGAGGGTAGGGGTCCCGGGGAGTGGGAGCAGCCCGACGCGGTGTACCCGCTCCCCGGCGACTCCACGCTCCTGGTTGACCTGGGCAACACGCGGCTGGCGGTGATCGACCCCGCGGGCCGTCTCGTCGACTCGTACCCCATGGTCCGGGAGGTCCCGGGGTCCGGTCCGGGGCTGGAGATCGTGCAGCCCGGCGGGGTCGACGCGGCGGGCCGGGTGTACTACCAGGCCCGGGGCGGGATGCCACGGCCGGGTGGCGAGCCGGACTCGTCGCGAGTCAAGCGCTGGGAGCCGGGTGCGGAGGACGCGGAGGTCATGGCGCGGCTGTCGCCGCCGGCCGTCCGGGTCTCCAGCAGTGGCGACGCCAACGACCGGCGGGTCGCCATGCGTCCGATCCCGCTGGCGCCCGAGGACGACTGGGCGGTGGCGGCGGACGGGACGGTGGCCGTGATCCGGGCGCGGCCGTATCGCGTGGAGTGGTTCCGGGCGGACGGCACCCGCGTATCGGGTCCCGAGATCGCATACGACCCGGTCCCGGTGGGTCGGGCGGAGCAGGAGCGGTACCTGGACGAGCGGGACACGGGCGGCCTCCAGGCCAGGATGACGGTCGACAATGGCGTACGGTCGCTGAGCCTCCAGCGAGGGGGTGGTGGAGCGCAGCGCCAGCGACCGGCCGAGATCCGGTCGCTGGAGTGGCCGGAGCACCTGCCGGCGATCCGGAGCGGGGCGCGCGTGGCGCCGGACGGCCGGCTCTGGGTGCGCCGCTACGTCGCCGCCGGCGAGCCGGCACGCTACGACATCGTCGATCGGGCGGGCTACCGCGTGGGCGCCATCCGGCTGCCCGCCGGCCGTCGCGTCATCGGGTTCGGCGGCGATCGGGTCTTCGCCGTGCGGGTAGACGACCTGGGTCTGAGCTGGCTCGAGGTGTATCGGTAGGGCGCGGAGAGCCCCTCGTGTCGGCTCCGGGCCCGACCCCATTGAGGCGGGCTCCCGATGGCGGTACCATCCCGGGACGACGTTGGGACGGAAACGGGTGGCGGCCGCGTGGCCATTATCGGAGCAGGAGCAGACCCATGGTGAAGGGCTTTCGACCCGGCAAGGAGCCGCCGCAGCTGAAGAAGCAGCGGGCGAAGCAGCAGTTCGGCGAATTGTCGAGCACCCAGGAGCGGCTGGTGGAGCTGTTCGCGGAGCGGACGCCCCAGGAGTCGCGGATGCTCATCCGACGTTGGATCATCGGGCTCCTGGTCACCGCCGTCGGGCTCCTGGTGATCGCCGGCGTGCTGGCGCTCTGGTCGGTGGTCGCCGCGGTGGTCGTAGGGGTTCTGGCGCTCGTGGTGCTCGGGCTGTGGTGGCGGCTCCGGAGCCAGCGGGAAGGGTTCGAGGAGATGGCGGACGTGGTGAGCGGGGGCGGGCGGAGGCGCTGAGGTTGCCGCCGGCCCGTCGGCAGGGCATCATGCCCTCATGCTCGAACCGATCCGGGAATTCTTCGAACGGCGGATGGCGCTCGGCAACGGGGCCGCAAACGGCGGGAACGGGGCCGGCGAGGCCGACGTCCCTGCCGAGCCGTCGCCTGATGAGGAGGCGACGCGTCGGCTCCACGTGGCGGCGTGCGCGCTGCTCCTGGAGCTGGCCCATGCCGACCAGGAGTTCAGCGAGGCCGAGCGGCTCCATATCGAGGCGGTGCTCCGTCGTCACTTCGATCTCGGCGAGCAGACGGCCCGGGAGCTGATGGCGTTGGCGGAGCAGGAGCAGGCTGAGGCCATCGACCTGTACCAGTTCACGACCCTGATCCGGGAGAGCTACGACCTCGGCCAGAAGACGCTCCTTGCGGAGGTCATGTGGGGGCTGATCCTGGCGGACGGCGAGATCGCGAAGCGGGAGGCGTACATGCTCCGCAAGATCGCCAACCTGCTTGACCTGGAGCCGGGCTACCTGTCGGCGGCGAGGAAGCGGGCGGCGGAGGACGGCTAGGTCAGGCGCTCCCCCGACGGACCTCCCCCGCATCCGGTCCCATCCCGGCTGCAACCCAATCGCTGGGAACGCTTCCCTTGAGACCGGCTTGACGCGGTTGCATAACTGTTCCACCCGACCGTACCGCTCACGGAGCAGGGAGGAGCACCATGCAATCGTCGGGATCCGGGTGGCTAATGGTATCGCCAGTGTTGCTGCTGGTGCTGGCATCGTCACTCGCCGCCCAGCACGATTCGGAGTACGCCGGGCATCACGGCGAGCCGTCGGTCGCGGCGTCCGGGTTCCAGGTCCTTCACGAGGAGGAGCACCAGGACCTGGTGATGCTGATGGGCCCCGTACGGCTCCCGGCCCAGGGGCACTCCATGCGCCTGACGCCGGCCCGGGCGGTCGTCGTGCCCGTGGACGGCTGGCTGACCCGGTTCCGTACGCGTGTGGTCGACACGAACGGGGCCGAGCTCCCGTCCGAGATCCTGCACCACATCAACCTGGTCCGTCCGGGTCGGCGGGAGCTGTTCATGCCCGTGATGCAGCGGCTGGCGGCGGCGGGCCAGGAGACCGGGGAGATCGCGGTCCCGTTCCCGTTCGGCATCCCGGTTTCCCGTGGCGACACGATCCTCGTCGTGGCGATGGTCCACAACCCGACGGGGCGTCCGCTCTCCGTGACCGTGGAGGGCCGGCTCCACTACGACACGCCGGAGTGGCTGAACCGGGTCGACGTCCAGCCGTTCTACATGGACATCCGGCCCCCGCCGGAGGGTGCGGCGTTCGACCTCCCGCCGGGCCGGTCGACTTTCAGCTGGGAGGGCAGCCCGGCCATTGACGCGGAGCTGCTGGGGTTGGGCGCCCACATGCACGCCCACGCCGTGGAAGTCCGGCTGGAGGAGCTGCGGCCGGGGGCGGAGGACCGGGTGCTCTGGCGGGCGACGCCGGTGTTCCGGCCCGATGGCAGTGTCGGCGAGATCCCCCGGAAGCGATTCCTGCTGCGGCTCGGGCTGGGTTTGTCGCGGGACAAGACGTACCGCATCGTGGCGGTCTACGACAACCCGACCGGTGACACGATCCCGGCGGGTGGGATGGCGGAGCTGGCCGGAGTGGCGATGCCCGACGAGCCGTGGCCGGCGGCGGACCGGACATCGGACAAGTACGTGGCGGACTACCGGTCGTTCACGCGACACAACCCCGAGCTGCAGATGCTGGCGGCCGCGACCTCCCCGGATGCGACCGAACCGGGAGCGGTACGGGAGGACGGACATCACTAGCCTGTCAGAAGAATGATCCTGCTCGCACCCCCACGGGCTAGGGCGTCCGCGGGAGGGTCACCTCGAACTCCGCACCCCCTTCCGACCGGTTCCGGGCCGTGACCCGTCCGTCGTGTACGTCGACGATGGCCTTGACGATAGAGAGACCCAGCCCGGTCCCGCCCGTCGCCTCGTCGTGCGTGCGGGACTCGTCGGCCCGGAAGAACCGGTCGAAGAGACGGGCCCGGGCGTGGTCGGGGAGGCCCGGGCCGGTGTCGGCGACGCGGATCCGGACGGCGTCGCCGTCGCCCGCCACCGTGACCGTCACCCGTCCGCCGCCCGGGGTGAACTTCACCGCGTTGTCCACCAGGTTCCAGACCAGCTGGTCCATCAGCCCGGGATCGACCAGCGCCTCGGTGTCGCCCGCGGGCTCGAGCTCGAGCGTGATGTCGCGATCGGCCGCCCTCGACTGGAGGCGGCGGAAGACCTGCTCTACCCGCTCCAGGAGGTCGGTCCGGGCCAGCCGCGGCTGCATCACGCCCGCGTCGGATCGGGCCAGCGTCAGCAGGTCCTCGGCGAGCTGCGACAGCCGGTCGATCTCCTGGAGGTTGCTCTGCAGGACCCGGCGATACTCGTCCTCATCCCGGTCGCGGCGCAGCGCCAGCTCCACCTCGCCCCTGAGCGCCGTAAGCGGGCCCCGGAGCTCGTGGCTCGCGTCGGCCGTGAACCGGCGCTGAGCCTCGAACGCACGGTTCAGGCGCCCGAGCATCGTGTTGAGGACGCCCACCAGACGCTGGTACTCCCGGAAATCGGCGTACGCGTCGATGGGGCGGTCCAGGGTCTGGGCCTCCACCGACTCGGCCTGGTCGATGATCTCGGCGACGGGCTTGACCATTCGCCGGGCGAGCCACCACCCGCCGCCGAACGTGGCGAGGCCGAGGATCCCGGTGACGGCGGCGAGGATCCGGGCCAGGCGGGCGAGGATCTCGTTGCGCCCCTGGAGCGGCGCGGCCACCTGCAGCACGTGGTGCGCGTGGAGCGGACCGAGCCGCTCGAGCGGGTAGTAGAGCGACCGGATCGACATGTCCAGGTAGCGCTGCTGCTCCATGACCAGGTTCCCCGCGGACGCCCGCAACAGCGCGGCGGTGTCGAGCGGGAGGTCGCGGGTGACGAACTGGCTCCGGAGCAGGCTCTCGCCCTCGGCGCTCCACACCTGGGCGAACCGGTTGAGCTCGCGGATCTGGGTGGCCTCGTCGGGGGTGAGCTCCCACTCGTGGAAGCGCATGATGCCGCTGGGGTCGTCGGTCAGGGCCGCGGCCTGGATCGAGGCGACGTTCAACAGGTTCGCGTTCAGCTCCTGGTCCAGGAACTCGCGCATGGAGAGCACGACGGCCACCGAGAGGACGGCCAGGCCCAGCGTCATTCCGAGGGCGACCCGGACGGCCAGGCTGAGCCGGAGCGATCGCATCAGCCGTCGCCCGCGTGGCCCAGCTCGAAGATGTAGCCGACGCCACGGACCGTGTGGATCAGCGGCTCTCCCTCCGCCCGGAGCTTCTTCCGCAGGTTGCCCACGTGGACGTCCACCACGTTGCTCATCGGGTCGAACTGGAGGTCCCACACCTTCTCCAGGAGCTCGGTCCGGCGGACCACCTCCTCGGGGCGTAGCATGAAGTACTCCAGGAGCTGGTACTCCTTCGGGGTCAGGTCCAGCCCCTGGCCGGCCCGGGCGGCCGTGTGCTTCAACCGGTCGAGCTCCACGTCGGCGTACAGAAGCCGCTCCTCGCGGGCGGCCCCGCCCCGACGGAGGAGGGCGCGTACGCGCGCGAGCAGCTCGTCGAAGCTGAACGGCTTGGTGAGGTAGTCGTCGGCGCCAGCGTCGAGGCCCCGGACGATGTCCTCCTTGGTGTCGCGGGCCGTGAGGAGCAGGACCGGCACCGGCTTCTGCTCCTTGCGCAGGTCCCGCACAATCTCGAACCCGCTCTTCCCCGGCAGCATTACGTCCAGGATCGCCATGTCGTAGTCGTACACGGCGGCCTTGAGGGCGCCGTCCGTGCCGTCATGGGCGACGTCGACGGCGTAGCCCTCCTCTCGCAGCCCCTTCTCCAGGAAGCTGGCCACCTTCCTGTCGTCTTCCACCACCAGGATCCGCACGGCTCCCTCCGCTCGGGTCGGTCTGGCAGAAACATACAGCATCGGGGCCGTGAGCCAACGATCATGAACGGGCCTTCATGTTCGTTTCACGACTCCCTCACGAGATTCCCGTTATCATCACCCTGTCGGACGCAGGGGGCGTCCCGGATCACGCAGCGTCAGGGAGGATGCGATGGGCAGAGGGCAGGAGCGGGCGCGGGCCCGCATGAAGAAGAACGGCGGCTGGAGCTCGAGCTGGGTCTGGGCCGGAGCGCTCGGCGTCGTCCTGGTGCTCCTCCTCCTGCCGACCATCGGGTCGGGGTCGACGCACCACCCGGAGCCGCGTGAGCACATCGGCCACGAGCACGTGGTGCCGGCGGAGCGGTACGAGGCGTACCCCCGGGTGGCTGAGATCTACGAGATGGTGGCGGCCACGCCGCACGTGATCGACGGGATCTACTGCTACTGCGACTGCTCGCAGCACTCGGGGCACTACTCGCTCCTCGACTGCTTCCACGACGACCACGCGGCCCGGTGCGACATCTGCCTGTCCGAGGCCGCCATGGCCCACCGGATGCACAACGACGGCGAGTCGCTGGACGACATCCGAACGGCCATCGATCGTCTCTACGACACCTGAGCCCGGGCGACGATGAAGCGGGGTTGGGTGCTGCTCCTGGCAGGGGGCGTCCTGGCCGCCGGGCTCTTCGGGGCCTGGCGGCTCCAGGCCATCCGGGAGGCGGAGCGG
>JAWVYT010000038.1:0-11629 GCA_033722595.1 Longimicrobiales bacterium | reverse complement strand
GCGGGCTCGGGCCAGGGCTCCGGCCCCCGACCCCACTCAGGCCGCCCGTCGGCCGCCACCGCTCGATCCGGCGCCTGTCGACCGGGGAGCGGAAGCGGCTGCTCCTGGACACGCTGCTCCGCGTCCCGGGCTCGCTCCTCCTCGACGAACCGTACGCCCACCTGTCACCCGACGCCCGAGCCGCGCTCTCGCGGCTGCTGCGAGCGCGGGCCGAGCGGGAGGTCGTGGTGGTGGTCACGAACCAGGACGGCTACCGGGCGGACGGCGAGTCCGTGCTCCGGCTGGGCGACGTATGAGGATCCGGCGCGTGGTGGCGCTGGCCCGGTTCGACGTCTCCCACGGGCTCCGCTCGCCCTACGCCTGGGTCGGGGGAGCGCTCCTGATCCTGCTGACCGTCCTGGGGGTCGTCGCCTCGGCGAGGGCGGGTCGGGGGATCGCGGTCGACGCCGGCTTCGTCTTCGACGGCGCGCTCCTGGCGGCCGTCTTCGGCGTCCGGTCCGGGCGCGTGGCGCGACGGACGAGCGGGCTGCGGCCCTACCTGTCCGGCTTCGTCACGCCAGTGGAGGAGGCCGGCGCAGACATCCTCGCCCTGCTGACCGTCTGGGGCCTGGTCTGCGGCGCCGTTCTGCTCCTCAACCTGCCGGGCCCCGGCGGCGCGGGCGATGCCGCGTGGCACGCCACCGTCTTCGCGGTCCGGACCGGCGTGCTGCTCCCCTTCGTCATCGTCGCCGAGTCGGTGACCACCATCGAGATCCCGTTCTTCCTCCCCGTGCTGGCCTTCGTGGGCCTGCTCATGACGCTGGTCCTGACGGTGGGAGAAGCGGAGGCCGTGGCCGCCCTGGCGCCGCCGATGCCGCGAGGCGAATGGACGACCGCCGGGCCCGTCGCCGCCCGGACGGGCCTCGTCCTGGCGCTGGGAATCGGCGTGCTCGTGCTGGAGGCCTGGATCCGGACGGCCCGGCGCCGGTCACGGGGGGATGGGCCGCGGTCGCGCGTCTAGCCGCGCATCTCCAGCTTGTGATCCATCGGCCGGGGCTCCAGCGTCTCGCCTTCGGTCACCGCCACGAAGCTCGCGGCGGTGAGGTCGCCGGTCACGTTCACCGCCGTCCGGAGCATGTCCAGGATCCGGTCCACGCCCAGGATCAGGGCGATCCCCGCGGCGGCGTGCCCGCCGAGACCGACGGAGTTCAGGACGACGATCAGAATGATGATCCCGGCGCTCGGCACGCCGGCCGCGCCGATGCTGGCCAGCGTGGCGGTGAGCACGATCGTGAGCTGCTCGCCGACGCCGAGGCCGATCCCGTAGATCTGGGCGATGAACATGGTCGCGATGGCCTGGTACATGGCTGTCCCGTCCATGTTGATGGTCGCCCCGAGGGGGAGCACGAACGACGAGACCTCCGGCGAGACGCCCACATCCTCTTCCGCGGTCTCCATGGTGACCGGCAGCGTCGCGTTGGAGCTGGACGTGGAGAACGCCACCACCTGCGCGTTCACGATCCGCTTGAAGAACGTGGCCGGGTTCATCCGGACCAGGAACCGCACGATGAATCCGTAGGTCCCCAGCGCGTGGAGGAGCAGCCCCGCGGCCACGGTGAGCGTATAGATGAGGAGCGACTGGAGCAGGTCGAGCCCGAACCGGCCCACCACCCCCGCGATGAGCGCGAACACGGCGTACGGCGCCAGGAGCATGATCCAGTCGATGAGGACCATGACGGCGTCGTTCACGCCCTCGGCGAACTTCAGCACCGCGTTCTTCTTGTCCTCCTCCACCAGCGTGATGGCGGCGCCGAAGAGGATGGTGAAGATGATGAGCGGGAGCAGGTCCATCTCGGCCGCCGCCTGGACCGGGTTCCTCGGGATCATGTTGAGCAGCGTCTCCGCCACCGTCGGCTTCTCCGCCGCCAGCGTCACCGCCTCGCCCGCCTGCTGCTCGAACTGCGCCGACAGCCTCGCCTGGGTCTCCGGATCCACGCCGCTGCCCGGCTTCACCGCGTTGGAGAGCGCGATCCCGATGGTCACGGCGATGGCCGTGGTCGTCAGGTAGTAGCCGACCGTCTTCCCACCGATCCGGCCCAGCTTGCGCAGGTCGCCCAGCGACGCGGTACCGATCAGCAGGCTCGCCGCGACCAGGGGCACGACCACCATGGTGATGAGGCGGATCCACGCGGTCCCGAAGGACTCGACCCAGCCCAGCGTGGTCTGGAGCCATTCCAGCCCGAGCACGTTGGCCACCAAGCCCACCACGACGCCGAGGGCCAGACCGATGAGGATCTTGGTGTAGAGCTGCATAATCCGGTTGTCCGAGGAATCCGTGGCGCGGCGAAGTGCCGGCGGGCGTGAAGTTAGCGGGCGCCCGGACGCCGTGCTAGTTTTTGGCGGCCCCCGAAACGTCGATGGAGTCCAACGGAACGAACGTCCATGCGAGCGGCATATTCCATAGCATTCCTGACCCTTCTCCTGGTGTTTCCCGGGTGCGAGAACGGCCCTCCGTGGGCGGGCGGCGGCGCCTCGGAAGAGGAGGCGGTGACCCCGGACTTCGGTCCCATCGCGGCGTACAACCGCCGCCTGATCTTCCTGGGCCCCGGCGGCACGCTTCCCACGGCCGCCGTTTTCGATTTCGTGGCGCTCAGTGACAGCGTGGGGATCCGGCGGGGCGTGCGCGCCCGGGTCGTCGACGGCGCGCGTTGGCGGGAGCTCCTGGACGCCGGCTGGGAGATGGAGCCCATGCGGGAGCCCTGGCGGCTGGTCCCCCACGGGCCGCTCAAGCTCGTGGTGAGCGACGCGGGCGACCTCGGCACGCTGATCCATCGGGACTCCGTGACCACCCGGCTCCAGCTCGGGGCCACGCTCGCGGAGCACAGCCCCGATGTCGGGACCCAGCTCGTGCTCCGGAGCGCGCGCCTGAGCCTCGACGACGAGACCGTCGCGGGGATCCTGCTGGACGCACAGCTCGGGCGAGCGGTGAGTCCGTCGCTGGCCGGCCGGCCCGCCGGGACCGCGAACGACACCGTGGACACGATCCCGACGGATCCGGAAGCCGGGGCCGACCCGGGGCAGACGAACGCGGACACGACCGCGGACACGAGCGCCGACCCGACGGTCTCGCCCACGCCGATCGCGCTCCCCGGCGCCGAGGCGCTGCTCCTCAACAACGCCGGGTACTACACCGTGATCGCGCCCGCGTCCACCGGCTCCCTGGCCTGGGTCCGGAACGCCGGCCAGAACGATGTCCAGGAGGCGCGACTGGCGCCCACCTCCTGGACGGCGAGCCCGGAGACCGGGCTCCGGATCCCGTCGGCCTGGCGCGTCGTCTCCGCCAGCGGGGACCTGTCCGGCGAGCTCACCGCCGAGGCCACCGACCGCATCGTGCTGGGCGAGCCCGGCGCGCCGGCCGCCATGGCGTACGCCGTGGTCAGCGGGTGGATCGAGGACCGGACGGCCCGACGGAACGTCTTCGGCCTCGTCCGCCACGTGTGGTGATCGCACCCGCCCTCGAGGCCGCGATCACGGTGGCCTTCGGATCGCTGGCCGGTGGTGTGACCAACAGCGTCGCCATCTGGATGCTGTTCCACCCGTACGAGCCGCCCAGGATCGGAGGGCGCACGGTGCGGTTCTTCCAGGGCGCGATCCCGAAGAACCGGGAGCGGCTCGCCCGGGCCATGGGGCAGACCGTCGGCGAGCGGCTCCTCACCGGCGACGACCTCGCCCGCGCGCTGGCGGAGCCCGCCTTCCGCGAGGCGTTCTGCGACCGTCTCGACACGTTCCTGAGGGACCTGCTGGAGCGGGAGCGCGGCAGCCTCCAGGATCTCCTGCCCCCGGCCGTCGTCGCCGAGCTCCGGCCGATCCTCGACGACGTCGCCGCCTCGGCGCTCGAGCGCCTCGACGCGTATCTGGCGTCCGACGCCTTCGAGGAGGCCGCCCGGGAATGGGCCGCCCGATTCATGGACGAGATCCGGGACCGGCCCGTGGCCGAGCTCCTCACCGAGGAGCGGGAGGACGCCCTCACCGACCTCGCCCATCGGATGATCACGGACGCCGTCGGCGGCGAGGGCTTCGAGCGTGCGGTGCACGACTACCTGGCCCGGACCACGGAGCGGCTCCTGGAGCCGGACCAGACCTTCGAGGACATCCTGCCGGTGGGCCTGGTCACCGCGGTCGAGAAGGGGATCGCCGGCTATCTGCCGCTGGCCATCGAGCGCCTGGCCGGCCTGCTGGAGGATCCGGAGGCGAGAGAGAAGGTCCGGGCGCTCATGCACCGACTGCTGGAGCGGTTCCTCCAGGACCTGAACTTCTACAAGCGGGTCGTCGCGGCGCTGATCATCCCGCCCGACACCGTGGACCGGGTCATCAAGGCCATGGAGACCGAGGGGGCCGCCAACCTCTCGGAGCTCCTCCACGATGACGCCGTGCGGGACGCCATGGCCCGGAGCGTGAACGACGCCATCGTCGATTTCCTGCGCCGTCCGGTGGTCGAAGTGCTCGGTCGCCCTGGCGACGAGAGCGTGGAGCAGGTGAAGGAGACCGTCACGGGCTGGATCCTGGGGGTCGCCCGCGACCCGGGCACGGGTGCGTTCCTGGTCGAGAAGCTGCAGTCGACGCTCGGCGCCGCGGAGGAGCGGACCTGGGGCGAGCTCCTGGGACGGCTTTCGTCCGACAGCGTGGCCGACGCCCTGGTCGCCGCCGCCCGGAGCCCGGAGGCCCGCCGCCTTTTCGCCGAGGTGGCCGACCGGGGCGTGGAGATCGTCCTGGAGCGGCCCATCGGCCGCCCGGCGGACCTGGTCGGCGAGGACACGGCCCAGCGGATCCGGGAGACCGTGGACGAGCCGCTCTGGGGGTGGCTCCAGGAGCAGATACCGACGGTGGCCCAGCGCGTGGACATCGCCGGTCGCGTGGAGCAGAAGATCCTGGACTACCCGATGCCGAAGGTGGAGGAGCTGGTCCGGAGCGTGACCCAGCGGGAGCTGCAGCTGATCATCTACCTGGGGTACGTCCTGGGCGCCGTCATCGGGATCAGCCTGGTCGGGATCCAGGCGATCCTGTAGCCTCCGACAGGCCCCCTCCCTCGAACGCCTCGATCCGCGAGCGGGTCTCCGGGTCCAGCGGTTTCGACCGGCCGGCCTCGTAGTCGAACATGACCTGCGTGCTGGCGCCGGAGCTCATGAGTCGACCGTCCGCGTCCCAGAGGCCGTACTCCATGTCGAAGCTCTTCCGACCCAGCCGGGTGACCCGTACCCGGGCCTCCAGCGTGGCCGGAAACGTGATGCGCTGGTGCCAGCGGAGCGTGAACTCGCCCATCACGTAGTCGATGGCTGCCACGTCCTGCCGGCCGGCCACCTCCTTCCAGTACCGGGCGCGCGCCTCCTCCCAGTACATCAGGGGCAGCGAGTGGTGGGCATGGCCCATCGGGTCCAGGTCGCGGAATCGGACCGCCACCGGATGGCTGAACCGGAACGCGTCGCGGGTCGGCAGCCGGCTCATTCGCCCCGCCGTCGACGGTCGCTGCCCCGCTCCTCCTTCCGGAGCAGGTCCAGCGGCGTGAAGTAGTCCTTCCGGCGCCGCCGCTTCCCCCTCGGCAGTACCCGGTCCTCGCGCCCGGGCAGGCCGGGGAACCCCAGCCCGATGTAGATCCCGAGGAGGAGCGCCAGCACGCCTCCAATGATATACCACCACATGCCTACCCCTGCTCGTCTCCTTTCCAGGCGTCGCGATGGAGCCGGGGCGACGCGAGTCCCCGCGCGCGCTCCAGCAGCCGGCGGTGCGCTCCGGGGCGGCCGGCCACCACGCCGTGGACGTACGGCTCCGGCCGGTTCAGGGCGATCCGCTCGCCACGGAGGTCCGTGACCACGCCGCCCGCCTCCCGGATGATCAGCACGCCCGCCGCCACGTCCCATTCCGACTTCGGGCCCCGACTGATGTACGAGCCCCGGCCCAGGGCCACGGCCGCCATCTTCCACGCGGTGCTGCCCAGCTCCCGGATCGACCAGCCAGCCGCGAACGGCTCGAACTCCCCGTCCGCCCGCTCGCTCCGGGAAGCCAGGAGTGTGCGGTCCGCGCCGTCACCGGGCTGCGACAGGTCCAGCTCGGCGCCCGCGTCCGCCACTGGCAGCGCACCGTCCCAGTCTTCGAGCGACCGGGCGCCCGCCCCGGCCACGGCCCACACCACGTGCGCCGCGGCGGGGTTGTAGATGACCCCCACGACGGGGCGGCCCCGCTCTGCCAGCGCCACGGACACCGCGAACTCTCGATACCCCTGGATATACGAGCGGGTCCCGTCGATGGGGTCCGCGATCCAGACCCGAGCGCGGTCCAGACGGGCGTCGGAATCCACGCTCTCCTCGGACAGCCAGCCGTACCCGGGGCGCTCGCCGGTGAGCCGCTCCCGGAGCAGTGCGTCCGCGGCCAGGTCGGCGTCCGTCACCGGCTGGTCCGGCCCCTTGTGCCGCACCTCCGGGTCGGTCCGGAACGTGGCCATGATCGGACCCGCCGCCTCGACGACGCCGGCGAGCGCCAGCTCCAGGTCCGCCCGGTACCCCGGCGGTCCGGTCATCCGCGATCGCCGTGCACCGATCGGCTGTCCGGACCGGGGCCGTTCGCACCGCCGCCCCGGGCCCCGGCGCCGACCGGCGCGCCCGCCGGGTCGTCGAGCCTCAGCTGCGGCTCCCGGTGGCAGCCGTAGCATTCGAGCCGCTGCCGGGCCCGGATCCGGGCGCCCGCCTCCACGGACAGCCGCTCCCCGCACCGGGGACACGACCCCTCGAACGACCGGACCACGTACTCCCCGGCCCACTCCCGCCGCACCAGGTACAGCCCTGCGGCCAGGACCACCAGCGGCCACAGGAAGTGCGGGGGGACCAGGAACGCCGCCGGGGCGACGGCCAGGGTGAACAGCAGGATCGCGCCGGCCCGCAGCCGGCGCTCCCCGCGGGACCGGGGCTCCACCTCCAGCGACGCCTCCGCGACGCCGCTCGCCGGAAGGGTGAGGCGCCCGGTGCGGTGCTCCACGGCCACGGCGTCAGACCTCGAGGTTCGCGATCCGACGGACCGCGGCCCGGAGCGGCAGCCAGATGGCGAGGATCGAGAGGACGAGCGCCCCGGCGAGCCCCGCCACCAGCCAGACGATGGCGCCGGTGGAGAGCGGCTCACCCTGCAGCCGGGCCTGCAGCACCGAGTAGACGGGCCACGCCTCCAGGACGATCACGGCGGCCAGGTACGCGATGGCGGTCATCATGAAGAGCAGCCCGCCGAACCCCGTCGGGATGTCCGCCGCGTTCGTCGTGTCGAACCGGGGGAACAACGCCCCGAAGCCCAGGGCCAGCGCCGCGATCGCGAACGTCATGACCGTGATCGTCACCAGCGACAGAACCATGACGAACGGCCCGACCTCCAGGATGTAGTTCGTACCGGCAGTCAGGGCGATCGCCACGACGAGCAGCGGGACCACGTTGACCCAGTACTTGCTCCACACCAGCCGCCGGAGCTGGAGCGGCGAGGACCGGAGCAGCCACAGCGTGCGGCCCTCCAGGCTGACGGATGGGAACAGGAACCGGGCCGCGATCGCCGCCAGGACGAACCCCGCGAGTCCCAGGTTCAGGAAGCTGATCACGTTCACCAGGAAGAAGCCCACCTCGAACCCGGTGTACAGCGGGAGCACCTGGATGTTGTAGACGTAGACCACCACCAGCACGGCCAGCAGGATCAGCTGCGACCACTGCGTCGTGTCCCGGAAGAAGGTCCGGATATCCTTGACCACCAGCGCCCGCCCGGACGGTGCCAGCCCGCGGAAGAGCCGGTCCAGCCGCGAGCCCCGATGCTCACTCGCCTCCTTCAGCGAGGCCCCTTCCTGGGCCCGGCTGAACCCCTCGGAGAAGTACCGGCCGTGCAGCCACGCGCCCACCGTCAGGAACCCGCCGGCCGTGCTCAGCAGCAGGAAGAGCGGGAACCAGTCCGCGCGCTCGGACCGGAGCGGGGCCATGATCGCTTCGGCCGCCCACTCGCTGGGCAGCCATACGGAGCCCGGCGTCTGGAGCGCCGCGATGAAGTCCACCAGGCTGTTGAACCCCTCGGGGCTCACGATCTGCTCGGGCCGCAGCAGCCGGAACAGGAGGATCACACCGGCGGCGGCGAACAGCCCGATCAGGGCGAGGAGGTCCCGGGCCCGGCGGGCCGGGAACACATTCACCAGCACCAGGGTGATCCCGCTCCCCAGCACGGCCGGGATCACGAAGAAAGCCGCCAGCGCCACCAGCGACACGCCCACGTAGACCAGCCCGCCCTGGTATACCACCCCGTAGGCCGTCAGCAGCGGCACCATCATCAGGGCGACCATCCACGACGAGTACGTCAACGTCTCGAGCAGCCGGGCGCCGTAGACCTTGAGCGTGTCCGTTGGCGACGCCATGAGCAGCTCCAGGTCCCGGGACAGGAAGAAGCTGGACAGCGCCGCGATCACGTTCGACAGCAGGAGGATCGCCATGAAGCTGAGCAGCACCAGACTCAGCAGCTTCACGGCCAGCACCTCGCCGATCCCCTCGGCCCGGCGGAAGTACAGCAGCATCCGGAAGAGGATACCGAACATCATCATGAAGAAGACGAAGCCCACCAGCCCCAGCACCAGGCCCCGCGTGCCGCCCCCCTCGCCCCCCGTCCGGCGCCGCAGCGCGCGCCACTTGGGCGCCAGCAGCTGGAGCGTGCCGATCCGACGCGACCCGTCGGACTCGCCTTCCGCCCCGAAGAGCGGGACTCCCACGGGCATCCGCGTGGCCACGGCTAGCCCTCGGCCACGTTCTTCAGCGACGCGATGAGCTCCGCCACGTCCTCGCCGCCCGTGAGCTTCAGGAAGATCTCCTCGAGCCCCGCGGCGCCGGCCTCCGCCTCCGCCCGGAGCTCGTCCATGGTCCCGGCCGCCCGGATCCGGCCGTCCTGGATGATGGCGATCCGGTCGCACAGCGCCTCCGCCACCTCCAGCGTGTGGGTCGAGAGGAAGATGGTCCCGCCCTCCCGCACGAACGTCCGCAGCAGGTCCTTGATCAGCCGGGCGGCCTTCGGGTCCAGCCCCACCATCGGCTCGTCCACCACGATGAGCCGGGGGCCGTGGATGAGCGCCGAGCTGATGAGCAGCTTCTGGCGCATCCCGTGGCTGTAGCTCTCGATCAGCGTGTCCTTCCAGTCGCTCAGCTCGAACAGCTCCATGAGCTCGTCGCCCCGGGCCGCCGCCGCCTTCCCGTCCTGCCCCCAAAGCCCGCTCACGAACCGGAGGAACTCCCGGCCCGTCAGCTTCTCGTACAGGAACGGGCGATCGGGGATGTAGCCCAGGAGCTGCTTCGCCCGGTCCGGCTCGTCGACCACATCGTGGCCGCCGATGGACACGCGGCCGCCCGACGGCCGGAGCACGCCCGTGAGCATGCGGATCGTCGTCGTCTTGCCTGCCCCGTTGGGGCCCAGGAACCCGAACAGCTGGCCCGCCGGGACCTCCAGGTCCAGCGGATGCACGGCGGTGAACTTGCCGTACCGCTTGGTCAGCCCCTCCATCCGGATCATGACGTGCTCACGATATCGAGGTCCAGGCGTCCGATGAGTCGGATCAGCTCGATCTGACGGGCCAGCCCGCCCACCAGGAACCGGAGGTGCATGGCATCGGCGGGGTACTGATCCAGCGTCGGATCGACCGCCACCCACCCGTCGAGCCACACCTCCGGCCACGCATGGTAGTAGAATCGGCCGTTGATGTGCACCAACCCCACCGCGGTCCGGGTCGGCAGCCCCAGCGCACGGGCCAGCGCCACGTAGAGCACCGTGTGCTCGTTGCAGTCGCCCTGCCCCATCTCCAGCACCTGGACCGCGCTGGGGATGCTCAGCGTGATGTCCTTCTCGAGACGGTCGTAGACCCAGTCGGTCAGGCGACGGGCCACCACCGCCGGGTCCGTCTCGCCGCCCGCGATCTCCTGCGCGGTCTCCGTGATCCGGGGGTGGTCCACCTGGATCAGCGGCGTGGGCGCCAGCGACTCGGGACCCGGCGGACCGAACAGCGACGCGTCGTCGTCACCCACTCGAGCGGGAGGGACCCGGTACGGCAGCGTGTACGACGCGGCCAACGGCTCCGACTCCCGTCTGACCACGAGCGTGTCGCCCCGGAGCGACTGCCGGCCGCCCTCCAGGTCGAAGCCCTCCAGCTCCACGTCCCGGAGCCGGACCACCAGCCGGTCCACGGCCTCCTCGGCGCCCGTGAGGTCGACATTGCTCGCGATGGCCGTGTTCTCGATGACCGCGCCGTACCCTGCGGCCAAGGACGGGTCGGACCGGCTCCGTCGCCACGCCTGGTCCGCCAGCTCGTACGGCATCCGCTCCAGCGTGAACCCCATCGGGCTCTCCGCCTTCACCAGCCGGCCGTCATCGTCCAGCCAGCTGGTGACCGACACCCCGCCGTACCGCTCCTCCACCACCCACACGGGGATCGTGTCGTATCGCCACGCCGACCACGCGTCCCGGGGCTCGCTGTACACGAGACTGTCCGGCACCTGCAGCATGTCCCGACCCGTGACCTGCACCGTGACCTGGCGATCCGACATCGACGATGGATCGAAGACCCGGGCCGTGTACTCCTGGCCCACGTCCAGGCGCCCCGCCGCTGCCATCCGGAGGGGGAGCGCTACCGGCAGCGTCAGGCTGCGGCTGATGGGCAGCACCGAGACCTGGTCCTCGGACCCGGCATCCAGTCGGAGCTCCAGGACCGAGTCGCTCCGGGCTTCGCCGGTCACGTGGAACTCCCCGATCTCCGACTCCAGCTCGAAATCGAAGTCCAGCAGCTGGAGCGCCGGCCCGAGCCGGGCCCGCGTCCGGACCACCGCCGGGCTCCGGGTGTCCATGGCCGGGAGCTCGAGGCGGAGTACGTCCTCGAACAGGAACCCCTCGGGCACGGTGTCGAGCCGCGACGACGCCAGGCCGATGGCCCGCTCGTTCATGCGGACGCTGTAGAAGAAGGTGCCGGGCGCCAGCGCCTGCGCGCCCTCGGCAAGGACCAGCGCCTCGGGCCGGAAGTACTCCCGGCGCACGTGCCAGCCCAACGCGCCGATCCAGAGGAGGACCAGCGCCCCGCCGATCCAGTGACGGAGCTTCACGTGCCGATGCTCGTCTGGTCGCCCAGGTGTCGGGCCACCGCGCCCCGGAACGCCGTCTCCTGGTACTCGTCCTCCACCACCAGCACGACCCGCCCGGGCGAGTCCGACCCGGCCCGGTGGTCGGCCAGCACCTCCAGCATCACCTCGGCGGCCGTCTCGGCGTCCAGGTTGCCGGCCCCGGTGCCCAGCGGGGCCAGGGCCACGGACTCCGCACCCCACTCCGTCACCCGGCGGAGCGCGTTCACCAGACCCTGGCGGACCAGCGGTCGGGTGGCGTTCTCGGTGTTGGACCGCACGGCCACGTGCACGATCACGTCGGCCGCCAGCTCGCCGCCGGCCGTGATCACCGCCGAGCCGGGCGGGATCTCCCCGAGCTGCCGACACTGCTGCATCACGGCCTCACCCGCCGCCTGCTCGAACCGGCGCATGGCCGGGGTCACGGCCGAGAAGTCGGTCGCCACGGGTCGCACGATGGCGTCCGCCGCCACCTCGTGCAGCTCGCCTCGCTGGAT
>JAWVYT010000037.1:0-11678 GCA_033722595.1 Longimicrobiales bacterium | reverse complement strand
GTCATCGCCTGGTTGCCCACGACTTTCGCGAGCACTGCGTCCGGCTGGACCTTCTGAGCAAGACCACCGCGTGCCTTGGCCATCCCGTTGCCTCCATTCTAAAGGTGTATTGTTGCGAAGGGTTCCCGCTTCCCAAGCTAAGGCCCGAGCGCGTGGACGCAATGATGCCGCCCCGGGGAGATCACCCCGATGGCTCGACCACGAGGTCGTCTCCGAGCCTGAACCGGAAGCTCGGGCGGTCCATCCCGAGCCCCTGAAGTGCGGGGCTCAGAAGGCGTTGCAGAGCCCGGGCGCTGTTGATCCCGGGCTGGTGCGAGGCGCTGAGGTGCGCGGCACCCTGTCGTCTCAGGGCGCCCTCGATAATGGCGACGGCCTGCCGCTCGACGTCCTCCCGGACCCCGGGCAGCCGGGCCCAGCCCCGTTCCGTCTCGACCTCCATGGCCGCCAGGTCGGGCTCCGCCGAGTACACAGAGAGCCCGGGCAGGTCGATCTCGATCGTGCCGTCATCGAGCAGCCGGACCATCTCCGGTCGCAGCGCGTCGGCCGGGAACCCGTAGGATACGCGGCCGGGGACCCGCACCGTGGCGCGGGCCGTGCCCAGGTCCAGCCCGACGAGCCCGGGCAGGAGCACCCGACTGTCCTCGATTCGCGTGGTGACGGTCAGGTCCAGCCGGCCGGTGACCAGGAACGCCTCCGGGTGCTCCTCCTCGATGCTGGAGAAGATCGTCTCGCGGACCTGCTGCTCCGTGAGCCGGGGTCCACGGAGGAGAAGCGCCGCAGCGATCGCCACGAGGGCCAGCGCCAGCGCCGATCGGGTGAGGGTACGCATGCCTGAAGAGTAGGGCGGCCCGGATGCGGCGTCGAGGGGCCCGTCCCCTAAAGCCGGCCGTCCCCGCGTCCGACACTCTCCTGCGAGTGTCCCAGGAAGAAAAGGCAGGCCTACGGTGCCGCTGATGCTCATCCAGACGGCGGAACACGCCACGGACGTACTGGGGGCCGCCCTCGCGGTGGTCGCCCTCGTCTCGTTCGGAGTCGGTGCGTGGGTGGTCCTCAGGGAAGGGGCCCGCCGGGTGAGCGTGACGCTCCTGGCCGGGTCGACGGCCATTGCCGTCTACCTCATGGGCTTCTCGTTCATGGTGCGGTCGTCCTCCCCGATGGAAGCGTTCCTCTGGGCCGAGGTCGCCTATCTGGGCGTTCCCTTCATCGTGCCGGCGCTGTTCCAGTTCAGCATGGAGGTCCTGGGCCGCTGGCACGAGCGTCAGCGGTGGATCACGGCGGCGTGGGTCGTCGGCGTGGTCTATGTCGTCCTGGCCGTGGGAACGGACCTGCTCCTCGACGGCGTGGAGAGGGCGGCCTGGGGGTACTACACCGACCTCACGCTATGGAACGTGGTGTTCGTCGGGTGGTCGGTCGTGCTGGTGGGTCTGACGGTGCATGAGTTCTGGCGCGCGCACCGGCGGGCGACGGGCGTGCAGAGGGCGCGGATCCGATGGCTCGCGATCCCGATGGTCGTCGCGTCCGTCGGGTTCATCGACTACGGCCCCTCGTTCGGACTGAACCTCCCCCCCGTCGGCTTCGTCTTCCTGACGGCGTTCCCGCTGGCCGCGGCTTGGGTGGTGGCCCGATACCACCTCCCGGACCTGACGCCGGCGTTCGCCGCGGACCAGATCGTGGCCACCATGGCGGAGCCGCTCCTGGTGGTCGACCAGCCGGGGCGAATCGCGTTCGCGAACCCCGCCGCCAGCCGGCTGCTGGGTTGGTCCGAGGAGGAGCTCGAGGATCGGATGCTGGCGTCGGTGGTCGGTGCTGACCTGGCCGGGGAGCTCCTGGAGAGTACCGGCGGCCACGGCCGCGAGCTGGAGCTCGAGGCCCGGTCCGGCGAGCCCATCGCGGTGTCCGCGACCACGAGCGACCTGATGGTGAAGGGCCGACCGGTCGGTACCGTGATCGTGGCCCGGGACATCCGTGAGCGGAAGCGGGCCGCGCGGCAGCTGGCCCGGCGCGAGCAGCATTTCCGCGCCCTCATCGAGCACGCCCGGGACACGATCACCGTTCTCGATGCCGACGGACGGGTGCGCTACCGGAGTCCCTCCCACGAGGAGATCCTGGGTGTGACGCCGGACGGCAGCATCGGCGCCTCGGTCTTCTCCCGGGTGCACCCGGACGACACCGAGCGGGTGCTGCGCGAGCTCGGGACGCTGGTGGCGGAGCCAGGCGGGATCGCCCGGTCGGAGGTCCGCATGCAGCACGCCAACGGCGGGTATCGGATCATGGATCTCCGGGCCCGCAACCTGCTCGATCATCCGGCGGTTCGGGGGATCGTGATCAACGGGCGGGATGTGACGGAGGAGCGGGAGCTGGCCGAGCGGCTACAGCAGTCGCAGAAGATGGAGGCCGTCGGGCGTCTGGCCGGGGGGATCGCCCACGACTTCAACAACATCCTGACCACGATCCAGGGGGCCGTGGCGCTGTTGGCGGAGGAGGTGGATGAGGAGTCCGGCCTGGACGACGAGCTGGAGGTGATCCGCGACGGGGCGGCCCGGGCGGGCCGGCTGACCAGCCAGCTGCTGGCGTTCAGCCGGCGTCAGGTGACCCGACCGGAGACGTTGAGCACCGATCAGCTCATCCAGGACCTCGCCTCCGGCCTGCGGCAGCTCCTGAAGGAGCACCAGCGCCTGGTGATCCACCCATCCGAGGGAGTGGGAAGCATCCGCGTGGACCGGGGCCAGATCGAGCAGGTGCTGGTCAATCTCGTGGTCAACGCACGGGACGCCATGGGCGCCCGGGGCCGCGTCGAGATCGTCACGGAGAACGTACGGGTCGGACGGAAGCAGTCGGAGGACCTGCCCATCGAGCCGGGGGCCTACGTCCGGATCTCCGTGGTGGACGACGGGCACGGCATGGACGCGGAGACGGCACAGCGGATCTTCGAGCCGTTCTTCAGCACCAAGGACGCCAGCGTCGGGGACGGGCTGGGCCTGGCCTCGGTGTACGGCGCGGTCCGGCAGGCCGGGGGATACGTGGAGGTCGAGAGCCGGCCCGGCGAAGGGGCCCGGTTCAGTCTGTATCTGCCCCGGGTGGAGCCGGAGCGGCCGGGCCGGGTCGCGGCCGGCACGGGGACGGGCGGGAACGGGGAGACCGTGCTGGTGGTGGAGGACGAAGAGCCGGTCCGACACCTCATCACGCGGATCCTCGAGCGGGAGGGCTACGCCGTGCTGACGGCGCCCGACGGCGAGACCGCGCTCCGCGTCGCCGCCGACCATCCCGGGAGCATCGACCTGCTCGTGGCAGACCTCGTCATGCCGGGGATGTCGGGGCGCGAGGTGGCGGAGCGGCTGACGGCGGCCCACCCCGCGCTGGAGACGATCCTGATCTCCGGCTACACGGCCGATGAGGTGGTCCGCGAGGGGATCAACCGGGGGGAGTACGAGTTCCTCCCCAAGCCGTTCGATCCGCCGACCCTCGTCAGCCGGGTCAGCGCGGTCTTGGCCCGGACGCCGCTGCCGGGCTAGCGTCCGTCCTCGCCGGTCTCCTCCACCAGCTCCAGCCCGAGCGTCTCGCCCTTCGCCGTGGCGGGGATCCCCTCCTCCAGCCAGACTGGCGCCGGCGCACCCTTCAGGTAGTGGTCGAAGAACTGCTGCATCCGGATGTTCCAGTCCTTCTTGTTGGCCTCGGTGATCGGCCAGTGGGGCTGCTCGTTGTAGACGATCATCCACGTCGGCTTGCCGAGGCGCCGGAGCGCCACGAAGAGCTCGATCCCCTGGTACCACGGAACCGCCCCGTCCTCATCGTTGTGCATGATCAGGAGCGGCGTCTCGACCTTGTCCAGGAAGAAGAGGGGGCTGTTCTCGATGTACCGGATCGGCCGGTCCCACAGTGAGCCGCCGATCCGGCTCTGCGTCCGCTCGTACTGGAACATGCGGGACAGCCCGCTCCCCCACCGGATCCCCCCGTACGCACTGGTCATGTTGGAGACCGGTGCGCCGGCCTCGGCGGCCTTGAAGAAGTCGGTCTGGGTCACCATGTACGCGATCTGGTAGCCACCCCAGCTGTGGCCCTGGACGCCCACGTTGTCGGCGTCCACCCACGGCTCCGCCGCCAGCCGAAGCACGCCGGGCATGACGCAGTCCATGGCGCTCTCCCCCGGGAACCCTTCCCGGTACACGATGTCCGGGATGAAGACCAGGTAGCCCCGGCTCGCGTAGAAAGTGGGCTGGATGATGGACCTGTGAGGCAGCGGCGGCGCGTGGCGGTGGAGGTTGTCGCTGTTCCGCTCGTAGAAGTACACCATCATCGGGTACTCCCGCGACGGGTCGAAGTCCTCCGGCTTGTAGAGCAGCCCCTGGAGCGCCGTTCCGTCGGTGGACAGCCACTCCATGAGCTCGACCGTGGCCCAGTTGTACTCGCCTTGCTGGGGGTTCACGCGGCTGATCTTCCGCGCTCCGTCGAAGTCGGTGTCGGCGATCCAGAGGTCCGGGAACTCCTGCACGTCCTCCCGTGTGTACAGGAGGACCTCCACATCCTCGGCCTTCGACAGATTGTTGAACCGCTTCGGCGCGTAGACCAGCTCGACCGGCCGATCGGCGCCATCGACCCGGTCCCGGAAAAAGCCGGCCTCCTTCGTGTAGATGTCGAAGGCCGAGAGGAGCATCGGCGCGCCGGGGTCGATGGCACGCTCCTCCTCATCGAGCCGCACGTACCGGAGCTCGACGTCGTGCTCCCGACCCCACCCCTCCGTGATCCGCCGGGGCGCGCCGTCACAGTCGGGGTCCACGGCCCAGATATCGAAGCGGTCGTAGACCAGCATCGCTTCATCGTCCTCCGTCCAGCCCGCCGTGCCGTAGGGGTACGGCGCCATGGGGTGGTCATCGGTCTCGTCCCAGACGGGGTAGTCGATATCGCACGATACCTTCAGGATCACGTCCCGCCCGATATCGGCCCGGAGCGTGAACCATCGGCGGTCGTCGTAGTCGTACCAGGCGAAGTATCGGGCGTCGGGAGACAGGTGGCCCCACCCGATTCGCTCTTCCTCGACCACCATCCGCCGGTCCCCGGTGTCCACCTCCACCAGGTAGACATCGCTGTAGCCCGGCGACTCGATCCCTACCAGGTACAAGTACCGGACGTTGGTCTCGGCCAGCGCGATGTCGGCGTCCCCCTCCCGACCGACCTCCACCTCGGGCATGTCCTCGTTCGCCAGCTGGACCACCCGGTCGCGGCCGAGGTGGGCCACGGCGCGGTAGGTACGACGGCGCTCCCGGTCCGCCTGGAGCTTCTGCATCGGCTGGATCAGGTCGTCCTGCCAGTGCCAGACGTCGAGCTCGACCTGCTCCTCTTCCAACAGCGGCTCCTCGTCCTCGTCCTGCGGCTCCGGCCGCGGCGCCGTGCCGAAGAAGAGGCGCTCGCCGCTCGCCGAGAACTCCAGCTCGCCGTGCTCGCTGACCCACCAGTCCGAGGGCACGCCGGCGGTCACTGAGCTGGCCACGGCCCGGGCCGGGTCACGATCCCACGCGTGGAACAGAACGTACTCCGGCTGGTCCGCCAGGAAGGTGTCCCGGTTGGTCAGGAACGCGACCTGCTCCCCGTCCTCGCTCAGCACGAGCTGCTCGTACAGGCCCTCGCCCGTGGCGACCGCCGTAGCCGCACCGGTCGACGTCTCCACCAGGAAGACGCCGTCCTCGGTGCCGTCCTCGCTGCTCGCCGTGTACGCGACCCGGACGCCGTCCTCGTCCACCGCGTAGCTGGCCACGTGGTCGAAGCGGTGCTCGGCTCCGGACTCCAGATCGCGGATCACCAGCGTGTGGGTGTCCGGTTTCTCCGGCCGGTCGTCGCCTTCGGCCTCGGCCCCTTCGGTTGGCTCCTCCTCGGCCGGCTCCTCCCCGGCCGCGTCGGGTTCCCCGCCCTCGGCTTCCTCCGGTTCCGGGGTCTCCGTGAGGTACACGACGACCTGGCCCTTTTCCGAAAGCGTCCACTCCTCGACCCCCGGCACCCGAGCCACCTCACCGGTGGCGAGCGTCAAAACGCCCAGCGTGTCCTTCGGCAGGTCGGGAGGGGTGTCCGCGAGGCGCAGCGTCCGGACGCTGTCGTGGGCGGGGACTACGGTGAAGATGGCGAACCGGGAGTCCGCGCTGAAGCGACCCTCCTCGCCCCGGGGTATCCTGTGCTCCTGCCCGTCCGGTCCAACGACCACCAGCTCGGGGTCACCGATCCGTACGGTCCGGGTGTAGAGGACCCACCGTCCGTCGTCGGAGACCCGCTCGTCCTCGATGGACTTCCAGATGTCGTAGGCGTCGTGGTCCAGGCGCTTCTCCTGGGCGGCCGCCGGTGACGCGATCGCCGCGAGTGTCAGAAGGATGGCCGCGGCGCGGATGGGTCGCTTCATGGTCGCTATTCGCTCGAGGGTCTGTGCCGGCCTCCGGGCCGGGCGGGTTCGGGGCCGCGCGTAAGAGAGCCCGGGTCGGCGGGCCGGTCAACCGTCGTCCGTCCGCCGGACGAGCAGGACCACCCAGCCGATGAGCGCGATGGCGGCGAAGCTGAACCACTGGACGGCGTACGAGAGGTGGGGACCAGGCTCGAGGCGCGGGGGCTCCAGCGGAGCGGGGGCGAGGGCGTCCGTCGCGTCGGACCCCGCTTCGCCGCGACCACCGTCATCGGACCCCGGCTCCACCGGTGCGGTCGTGACCAGGTAGAGCGATGCGACCGGGTAGGGGTACTGTCCCCGGATGGACTCCCCGTCCACGCGGAACCAGCGGACCTGGAACCCGTCCGGCGGGTCGACATCCACGTCGGGGAACGGCGTCAGGACGCCTTCGGCCCGGATCTCGCCGCGGAGCCGGGCGGCGTCGAGGTCTATGGTGGCCGCGTCGGCCGCCGGGAGCCAGCCCCGGTTCACAAGGAGGGCGCCGCCGCCGATCCGGACCGGCGAGAGCAGGTGCACGCCCGGCGCTCCGTTTCGGCTGCGACCGGCCAGGATGATGGCACGGTCGTCGTCCACCGGGCCGGCCACTACGGCCCGCCGGAACGTGAGCCCGGCCGTGTCCGGGGGCAGGGCGTCCAGCGTGACGGGCGGGAGCGCCACCCGCTCCGCCACGGCCCGGTTCCGGTCGAGTCGGTCCGCCCGCCGGTCCAGCTGCCATATCCCCAGGCGCACGCAGACTGCGGCCACGATCAGCACCGCCAGGGTGCCCACGATCCCCCGCGTCGTCACCTCCAGTCCTCGCATGCCGTAGTCTCCCGGTTCCAGGGCGCCGGCGCCACCCCTCCGGCCGTTCTGCACGGGCGCGGGGATGAAACAGCGGCCGGCCCCGGCCCGTAGGGTCGGGTGTGAGTCAGGAGCCGTGATCGCGGCGGCCTCGCTCTGTCACAGGACCCCAGCGTATGATGAAGCAGCTCGCAGCAGCCGTCCTCCTCGCGGTCTCGCCCTCCATCCTCGCGGGGCAGAGCCCGCAGCCGAGAGCGGACGGACCGTCCGAAACGGTCGATGTGGAGCCCCCCGTCCTCCGGGTGGACCGCGCCCCCGGCGACATCGATGTGGACGGGGAGCTCGGGGACCCCGGCTGGCGCGGGGCCGCAGTGGCTACGGGGTTCACCGAGTTCCAGCCCCGGGAGGGCGTGCCGTCGCCGACGGACACGAAGGCGTGGATGACTTACGACGACCGCTACCTGTACGTCTCCTTCTCGGTTACCGACGACCCCGACGCGCTCCGTGTCACCCTGGCCGATCGGGACGAGGTGTTCAACGACGATGCCGTGATCGTGGCGTTCGACACGTACGGCGACAACTCGTGGGCGTACATGATCGGCGCCAACCCGATCGGCGTGCAGATGGACGCCCGGTTCAGCAACAACGGCGGCGACGACTTCTCGTTCGACGTCGTGTACGAGAGCGCCGGGAAGGTGACCGACACCGGCTACCAGGTGGAGCTGGCCATCCCGTTCGCGAGTCTCCGATTCCCCGAGGCCGAAGAGCACCGGTGGCGCCTCCAGCTCCTGCAGATCCTGCCCCGGGAGACGCAGCGCCAGTACTCGTGGGCCGAGATCTCGCTGGACAACAACTGCATCCTCTGTCAGAGCGGGACGCTGGTCGGTCTCGAGGGCGTGGAGCCCGGCGGCCAGCTCGAGGTGCTGCCATCGCTCGTGGCGGGGCAGTCCGGCTCGCTGGAGAGTCCGGCCGACCCCACCACGTTCCAGAACCGGGACGTGACGGCCGAGGTGTCCGTGGGTGTCCGCTATCCGTTCAGGTCGGGGTGGACGGCGGAGGCCACGTACAACCCGGACTTCAGCCAGGTCGAGTCCGACGCGTCCCAGATCGATGTGAACACCACGTTCGCGCTCTTCTTCCCGGAGCGGCGCCCGTTCTTCCAGGAGGGGAGCGACCTCTTCGACACCTGGATCAACGCGGTCTACACGCGCTCGATCAACGACCCGATCGGTGCAGGGAAGCTCCTGGGGCGGCAGGGCAACCTGTCGGTGGGCTACATCGGGGCGGTGGACGAGCACTCGCCGCTCGTGATCCCGCTCGAAGAGCGCAGTATCGTGCTCGAGAACGGACGTACGGTGTCGAACATCGTGCGGGCGAGACAGATGTTCGGCTCCGGCTCGTTCGTCGGCGGGCTGATCACCGACCGCCGGTTCGAGGGCGGCGGTTCCGGGAGCAACGCGAGTGCGGATCTCCTGCTGCGGCTGAGCGAGCAGTGGTCGTTCGAGGTCCAGGTGGTAGGGAGCTACACCCGGGAGCCCGAGGCCGCAGGCGCGACCGAGGGTCTGGATGACGTCACATTTGGCGACGCCGGCTACACGGCCACCTTCGACGGCGAATCCTATCTCGGCCGTGCCACATACCTGACACTCGACCGGGAGTCCCGGGGCTGGGATTTCGAGCTGGAGTACGAGGACGCCACACCCACCTACCGGGCCGACAACGGGTTCCAGAGCCGGAACGACTACCGGAGCGGCGGCGTGTTCAACGCGTACAGCTGGTGGCCCGACGAGGGCTTCTTCGACCGGATCTCGCTGGCGCACAGAGGCAGCGCCAGCTGGAACTTCGACGGCGTGCTGAAGCGGCGGTCGACCGGCGTCTCCGTGAGCGGCCAGGCCGTCGGGCAGACGTTTTTCAACGTCGGCATCGACTGGGACGAGCAACGGTTCCGTGGCGAGTTCTTCCCGAACATGATCAGCGGCCGCGTATTCATCGGGTCCGACTTCAGTGACGCCATCGGGGTCCGCGCGAGCTACCGGGCCGGCGAGGACATCTTCCGGCAGGATCCCCAGATCGGGTTCGCGCAGGGTGCGTCGGCGTCGCTGGACCTGAAGCCCGTCCAGAACGTGGTCTTCAGCCCGTCGATCAGCTATGCCCGGATGGACAGTCGGGACGGGAACGAACTCTTCGCCGGATTCATCACCCGGGCGCGCCTGAACTACCAGTTCAGCCGGGGGCTCTTCCTCCGGGTAATCACCGAGTGGAACGACTTCACGAGGCAGCTGTCCGTCGAGCCGCTGCTCCTGTACCGGCTGAACCCGTTCAGCGTGCTCTACATCGGGTCGACGCACGGCTACGAGGAGTACGACGCGCCGTTCGGCATGGAGCGGACCCGCCGCCAGTTCTTCCTCAAGCTCCAGTACCTGTTCCGGCCCTGACCGCCTACCTTAGGGGGCAGCTCAGTCAAACGGGAGGCGCATCGTGGGGCACCACCAGGCAGGATCGCGGCACGTCGCCGCCATGGTCTGCGTCGTGGCGGGCGCCGCGTGCGGTGGCGACACCAGCGGGCCGGACAACGGCAGTCCGCCGCCGGAGCCGCTCGCTGTCGAGACCGTCGTCACCGGGCTCGACGACCCCGTCCATCTGACGGCGCCGCCGGGCGATGAACGGCTCTTCGTCGTAGAGCAGCCCGGCCGGATCCGCATCATCGAGGGCGGGCAGCTGCGGACGGAGCCGTTCCTGGACATCAGCGACCAGGTGCGTTCCGGCGGCGAGCAAGGGCTCCTCAGCGTGGCGTTCCACCCCGACTACGCCGCCAACGGCCGGTTCGTCGTGGACTACACGGACCTTAACGGCGACACCCGGATCGAGGAGTACTCCGTCTCGGGGGACCCGAACGTGGCGGACCCGGCCAGCGCCCGGCTGATCCTCTCGGTCCCGCAGCCGTACGCCAACCACAACGGCGGGCTCGTCGTCTTCGGGCCGGACGGGTACCTCTGGATCGGTATGGGGGATGGCGGCTCCGCCGGCGACCCGCTGGGCCACGGCCAGGACTCCACCACCCTACTGGGCTCGCTGCTCCGCATCGATGTCGATGGCGGCGACCCGTACGCGATCCCGCCCGACAACCCGTTCGCCGGGGGCGGCGGTGCGCCGGAAGTCTGGGCCTACGGGCTCCGGAACCCCTGGCGCTACTCCTTCGACGCGTCGACCGGGCGCCTGTACATCGCGGACGTGGGCCAGAACGCGTGGGAGGAAGTCCACCTGGCGCCGGCCGCTGTGGCGGGGCTGAACTACGGCTGGAACATCCTGGAAGGCAGCCACTGCTTCAACGCCTCGAGCTGCGACACGGCAGGGCTGGAGCTGCCCGTGTTGGAGTACTCCCACGACCGGGGCTGCTCCATCACCGGCGGCCACGTCTACCGGGGCTCGGCGCTCGATGGCGTGCGGGGCCACTACTTCTACGGCGACTACTGCGACGGGTGGATCGCCAGCTTCCGGTACGATGGGGCCGAGGCCGTCGACCACACCGAGTACGACTTCGGTCTCTCCCGGATCCTGTCCTTCGGCAGGGATGCTGCAGGGGAGCTATACGTGCTCACGGGGTCGGGCGCGGTCTATCGCCTGGTCCCAGAAGGCTGACCCAGCTCCCGGGCCGGCGGGATCGCCCGCGGCCGGGCAGGAGGCGCTGCATGGGCGTGATGAAGAGCATCAACCCCGCCACGGGCGAGGTGAACGCAGAGCACGAGACACTGACCGACGCCGAGCTGGAGGACCGACTCCAGCTCGGAGCCGATCGGTTCCGGAGCTACCGCCGCACGTCGCTGGAGGAGCGGGCGACGTGGATGCGCCGCGCGGCCGACCTGCTGGAAACGGAGAAGCGGCGGTGGGCCGAGCTCATGACCCGCGAGATGGGGAAGCCGATCGGCGCTGCGGTATCGGAGGCCGAGAAGTGCGCCTGGGTCTGCCGATACTACGCCGACAACGCCGCCGACTTCCTGGCCGATGAGCCCGTGGACGCGGAGGCGGAGCGGAGCTTCATCCGGTACCAGCCGATCGGTCCCGTACTCGCCGTCATGCCGTGGAACTTCCCGTTCTGGCAGGTCCTGCGGTTCGCCGCACCGGCCCTGATGGCCGGAAACGTGGGGCTGTTGAAGCACGCGTCGAACGTGCCCGGGTGCGCGCTGGCTATCGAGGAGATCTTCACCAGCGCCGGGTTCCCGGAAGGAGCGTTCCAGACGCTCCTGATCGAGGTCGATGAGGTGGAGCGCGTGATCCGGGACCCGCGGGTGCGGGCCGCCACGCTCACCGGGAGCGAGGCCGCGGGCGCTGCGGTGGCCTCGCAGGCGGGGAGCGAGATCAAGAAGACCGTGCTCGAGCTCGGCGGCTCGGACCCGTTCGTGGTCATGCCGAGCGCCGACCTGGACGCGGCCGTGGAGACGGCGGTCACGGCCCGGCACATCAACAACGGCCAGAGCTG
>JAWVYT010000036.1:0-11910 GCA_033722595.1 Longimicrobiales bacterium | reverse complement strand
GGCCGCAGGGCGGTGGATCCCGATGCTGGCTTTCGGCCGTCGGGCGGCGCATCTTTGGATCGGCAGCATCCCTCCCCCGGGTACGGATACGATGCGGATGCGTGACCGTCTGCGGCGGATCTTCCGGCAGCTGGAGGACCGAGGCGTCCTCCGGGCTGTCGGTCTGTATGCCGCCGGCTCGTTCGTGGTCCTGCAGGTGGCGGACCTGATCCTTCCGGCGCTGCCGGTTCCGGAGTCGACGTACGATGTCGTGGTGCTCCTCACGCTCCTCGGCTTTCCGCTGGCGGTGGCAGCGGCGTGGTTGTTCGACCTGACCGAGGAGGGGATGCAGCGGTCGCCGGCGAGCCTGTCGGGCTACGAGGCGGAGGCCCGCTCGCCATCGGCGCGCCGGGTGCGGTTGATCTCGGCAACGACGATCCTGGCGCTGGTGCTGGTGGCCGGCGGTCTGCTCGCGTTCCGGACGCTTCTCCGGCCCGGTGAGGGGTCGGGTCGGGTGACGTTCGCGGCGTTCCCGTTCACGGCCGAGACCACGGAATGGGCGGAGGGCGTGCCGGACCTGCTGTTGACGGCGCTGGACGGCGCGGAGCCCATTCGGGTGCTGGACCCGTGGTCGCTGTGGGCGGTGCTCCGGGACGGGCCGGGCGATTCGGCGGACGTGCCGGAGCCGGAGCGTGCGGCGCTGATCGCGTCGGACCGGGGAGCCCAGCGGTATCTGCTGGGCGCGGTGCGTGAGCTGGGAGCGCGGGTGGAGCTGATCGCGCGGCTGTACCGGACGGGTCGGACCGAGCCGCTGGAGAGCTTCCGGGTCGGGGGTCCGCTGAGCGAGATGACGGCGCTCGTGGACCGGCTGGCCATCGAGGTAATGAACCGTCTCGCGTCGGACATGGACCCGTCGCTGGCCCCGCTCCAGCGGAATGCGACGGAGTCGCCGGAAGCGCTGAAGGCGTACCTGGCGGCCCGGGCCGCCATGCGGCGCGGGCAGGTCGACTCGGCGGTGGCGGCCGTCGATCGGGCTGTGGCGCTGGACTCGACGTTTGCGCTGGCGTGGCTGGAGAGCGTGCAGGTGTACTCGTGGGCCCAGCACATGCGCGGCGAGTTCTACAGCGGGCTGATGGAGAAGCTCGACCGCGCCGAGGCGTACGCCGAAGCGTTGACGGGGCGCAACCGTCTGCGGCTGGATGCGGCCCGGGCCCTCCTGCGGACGGATGGTCCCGCGGCGGCATCGGCGTTCCACCGCATTCTGGAGAAGGACTCCACGGACCTGCAGGCGTGGGCGGGACTGGCGTACTGCCATATGGTGTATGGGTGGCAGTACGGGACGGAGCCGGTCGAGGCGCTGCGTGCGAGCGGACGGGCGCTGGCGCTGGATTCGCTGTACGTCCCCGGCCTGGCCACCCGGGCGTGGCTCGCGGTCGTGCTGGGCGACAGCGCGGCCGTCCGGGAGGTCCGGCAGGCCCTCGAGCAGCACGCCGACGAGAGCTACCTGGGCCGTACCACGCTGGACGGGCTGAGGGCGCTGACCGTGCCCGACTCGGTGATCCCGGCGATGGCCGAGCGGCTGGCGCGGCGCGGCGTCGGAGACTGGGTCGCCCCGTACCGCTACCTGAGAGTGCAGAGTCCGGATCGGGCGGCCCTGATGCTCCGGTCCGCGGCGGCCGTTCCGGACCCGCAGATCGCGGCCCGCGTGAAAGGCGAGCAGTTCCGTCTCGGTCTGGCTCGCGGCCGGCTCCTCCGGTTGACCCGTGATCTGGAAGCGGGGCGGTATCCCGCTCTCGCCTCGGCGGGGACGGCGAACCGCTTCCTGGTCGCGGCCGGGCTTGTGGGGGTGGCGGACGCCGTCGTGGCGGGCCGGGCGGCCCGGTCCCTGGCTGCGACGCTGCCGCCCGATTCCGCGCTGGCGTACTTCGAGAGCCGGCCGGTGTGGTGGACCGCCTGGATCCTGGGCGCGTACGAGGCCCAGCTCGGCGACACGGCCGGCGCCCGAGTCTGGCAGGAGGTCATCGGGAGGCTGCCGGAGGGTGGCACGTCGCCGGACTACCGGGGCGCGCTGCAGGCGGACATCGACGCCCGACTCCTGGTCCGCCGGGGCGAGCTGGAGGCGGCCATCCCGATCGCCGTGCGGGCGCTGGAGCTATGGGGGATCCACACTGAGAATGACTACGAGGCCATGCCGGCCCCCCAGATCCGGTTCCATCTGGCCAGCCTGCGGGAGGCGACGGGCGACACTGCGGGCGCCCGGGCCCTGTTCCGCTCCCTGGTCCCGCCGACCTCGTGGTTCGGGTTCCTGACGGCGCGGTCCCGGTTCGAGCTGGCCGGGCTCGCGGAGCGGGCCGGCGACCTGGAGGATGCCCGCCATCACTACGAACGCGCCCTGGCTCTCTGGGCCGCAGCCGAGGGCTCTGCGGCCGACTGGCGCCGCCAGGCCCGTCGGGGCTGGACCCGAGTGACGACCGACTAGCCATCCCTCTGGCGCTCTTGTTGCGGATCGGGAACCGCGCGTAGGTTGGCGGCCATTCGGCAGGCGGAGCCACAGGCGGGCGAGGGATGGGAACGGGGACGATCGAAGAGCGGGCGGAGGCCGTGGTGGCCGAGTTCTCCGAGCTGGAGGACTGGGTCGCCCGGTATCGGCATCTGGTCCAGCTGGGCGATGCCATGGTGGCGTCGGACCCGGACCTCCGCGTCGAGTCGCACGCCATCCCGGGGTGCGAGTACGACGTCTGGATCCGGGCGGACTACGACCCCGCGGCGCACCGGCTGCTCCTGCAGGCTGATAGCGACGCCAAGATCACGCGCGGCATCGCGGCGCTGATCGTCCGGGTCCTGGATGGGCAGTCGCCCGAAGCGGTCGAGTCGGCGGAGCTGGAGTTCCTCACCACGATCGGGCTGCGGTCCCACCTGAGCGCCCGGCGGAGCACGGGCCTGGACGCGATGGTGCACTGGATCAAGCGGAGAGCGCGCGAGTGTCGGAACGGGGCGGACGGATCACGGGGCGGGGAGGCGGGGGGAGACGGATAATGGACCTTGAGACGTTCGCGGCCCGGGTCGAGGACCCGTCGCACGTGGTGCTGGACGGGCGACCGATCGCTGCGTACAACGGGTGGCGGCTGGAGGGGGAGCCGCGGGGCGGTCACGTGCCCGGCGCGCGTCCGCTCCCGCTGTCCTGGACCCGTTATATGGACTGGATCGAGGAGCTCGATGCCATGGGGCTGGAGTCCGGCGCCGTCACGGTGTACGGCTACGGGCCGGACGACGCCGGGGTCCTTGCGGAGAAGCTCGACCGGCTGGGCGTGTCGGATGTCGACGTGTTCGGCGGGTTCGCCGAATGGTCGGCGGACCCGAACCGTCCGCTGCTCCGGATGGGGCGCTACGAGCACCTCGTGCACCCCGGGTGGCTCCGGTCGGCGCTCGGGGGTTCCGATGCCGGAGCGGTCGGGGAGTCGCCGCCGTCGTCGCGGCTGGTGGTCTGCCACGCGCACTACGGCAACCCGGACGACTACGCCGCGGGCCACATCCCGGGCGCGATCGCGCTGGACACGAACCGGCTCGAGTCGGCGGAGACCTGGAACCGTCGCACGCCGGAGGAGCTGGAGACGGCGCTGACCTCACTGGGGATCCGTCACGACACGACCGTGGTGGTCTACGGTCGGCACTCGTTTCCCACCTACGCGATGGAGCACCCCGGTGCGAGCGCCGGGCACCTGGGCGCCATGCGGTGCGCGGCGATCCTGCTGTACGCGGGGGTGGCGGACGTGCGGGTGCTGAACGGCGGGATCCACGGCTGGGAGGAGGCGGGTCACGCGCTGAGCACGGAGCCGACGGAGCCGCGGCCGGTATCGAGCTTCGGCGCCGCGATTCCGGGGCGTCCGGAGCTCATGGTGGACACGCAGAAGGCGAGGGAGATGCTGGTGGCGTCGGACGCGGAGCTGGTGAGCGTCCGGAGCTGGGCCGAGTACATCGGGGAGCGGAGCGGCTACCACTACATCGAGAAGAAGGGGCGGATCCCCGGATCCGTGTTCGGCAACTGCGGCACCGACGCCTACCACATGGAGAACTACCGTAACCCGGACCACACCACGCGTGCGTTCGACGAGATCGCGGCCGAGTGGGCCGAGGTCGGCATCGTGCCGGACAAGCACATCGCCTTCTACTGCGGCACCGGCTGGCGCGGCAGCGAAGCGTTCATGAACGCGTGGCTCATGGGCTGGCCCAGGGTCTCCGTCTACGACGGCGGGTGGATGGAGTGGAGCGGCGATCCGGAGAACCCCGTCGAGACGGGGGTGCCGGCGTAGCGCGACCGGCCTCCGGGTCCGCTCCGGCTACGGAGCCCCGTCTTCGCCCACGCTCTCCTCTTCCGCCCCGTCCTGTTCCGTCCCGTCGTCCGGCCGGGCGGGCGCCTCCCACGCCTCGTTGCCCCGCACGTACCGCTCGAACCACCGGAGCTCCTCGACCAGCCGGGTCCGGTGGTGCCGCGGCTCGCGGATCCCGTGGCCCTCCCGCGGGAAGAGGATGAACCGGTTGGGTACGCCGTGGAGTCGGAGCGCGGCGTGGAAGTTCATGGACTGGCCGGGCGTATCGGTCCGGTCGTTCTCGCCGTGGAAGAGGATGGTGGGCGTGGAGACCTGGTCCGCGTGGGTGTATGCGCTCCGGTTCCTCCACATGGCCTCGTTCGTCCACGGGTTCTCCCCCAGGTACCAGAGGGAGACGTCAAAGTTGAAACCGACGCCGAACTCGCTGATCCAGTCGCTGACCATGGCGCCCAGCGATGCGGCCCGGAACCGGTCCGTCTGGGTGATGGTCCAACCGCCGAGGATCCCGCCATAGCTCCAGCCCTTGACCGCCATGGAGTCGGGGTGGGCGACGCCCCGATCGATCATGGCGTCCACGCCGGTCATCAGGTCGTCGTAGTCGCCGCCACCGATGTCTCGCATGTTGCCCCGCAGCAGCGCGTCGCCGTAGCCGGTGGAGCCCCGGACGTTGGGCTGCAGGATCGCGTAGCCGTGGGCGGCGAGGAGCTGGGCGTCGCTGTCGAACCCGCGGGTGAAGACGCCGGCCGGGCCGCCGTGGATCTCCAGCACGAACGCCCCGGGCCGGTCCCGACCGCCGGGCGGGAGCCAGAGCAGGCCCTCGATCTCCAGGCCGTCGGTGCTGCGCCAGCGGACGACCTCGGGCGCCGCCAGGGACAGCGATCGGATCTCCGCACCCACGTCCGTGACGGCCCTCCGCTCCATCCCGCGGCCGTACCCGGCCGTGTAGACCTCGGCGGGGGAGGCGGGCGCGTCGAACGTGAACGCGACGACATCGTGCTCCCGGGACCAGCTCGCGCCGCCCACCGTGCCGGCCCACTCGCTCATGACGCGCAGCCGGCCGCTGCGCAGGTCGAGGCGGTAGAAGTTGGACACAGTGCGGTCGAGCGCGGTGAGGTCGAGGTACCGGCCGTCGGGCGTGAAGCGCACCGACCGGACGTCCAGCGTGGACTCGGGCATGAGCTGCTCGACCTCGCCCGTGGCGGGGTCCATGAGATACAGGTTGCCCTGGTCCAGCTCCCAGGTCTCGAGGCTCGGGGCCCGGAAGAGGAGCCGCCCGTCCGGGTGCCACTGGAGCGAGGACTCGGGCGCGGCGTTGTCGGTCAGCACGGTGATCTCGCCCAGCGCGTCCGCGCCGTCCACGATCTCGACCAGCGCGATCTCGGAGCGGTACTCATCGTTCCGGTGGTTCTCGGTCCGGAAGGTGAAGGCCACCCGGCGCCCGTCCGGTGCGACGGCGAAGTCGCCGATCATCCGGTCGCCCTCGGTGACCGGGCGAGCCTCGGCGTCCTCGAAGTCGGCCGGGACCCACCACAGGTTCGAGTAGCGGCCCCGGGTCTGGCCGTTGGGCCCCTCGTTCACGAAGAGACCGTCGTAGCCGGCCTCCCGCCGCTTCTCCTCCTCGTCGCTGAGCGTGTCCGACGCTACGAAGACCAGCCCGCGGGAATCCGGGGTCCACTCGTAGCTCCGGACGCTCGCCGGGTGCGACGTGAGCTGGCGGGCCTCACCGCCGTCGGTCCGGATCAGCCACAGCTGTCGCCCGTCCGCGTCACTCTCCTCATCGGCGCCCCGGAGGAACGCGATCCACCGGCCGTCGGGCGACCACCGGGCCCCGCCATCGCCCTCCTCCGCGGTGAACGGCCGGGCGTCGCTGCCGTCCGCGTCGGCGATCCAGAGCCGGGTGTCGCGCTCGTTGTCCGCCCAGTCCAGCTCGGTGACGGTGTAGAGGACCCGTGCACCGTCGGGACTCACCTCGACGCCCCCGACCCGGGTCATGTCGATAGCGTGATCCACGGTGAACGCGTCCTGGGCGACCGCCGCCGGTGCGGCGCAGATCAGGTAGAGCAGCGCTGTCATGAGGGCTGTACGCATTGTCGTCTCCATCCGTTGTCGGTCGTGCCCGTGGGGCACAATCGATGGGTGACGGCACAGAATCAAGGGCAGATACAGGACGCGGCCCGGGCGTGGGCCAGGGCCGCGTCCTTCGACGAACGGTCGGGCTTCAGAAGGCCGCCCGCACCCGCCGCGCCACGTTGACGCCGCACGTCCACGTCGTGCGGAAGGTGGCCGCCAGGATCCCGAGCCCGACCACCGCAGCGGCGACGCTCAGCGCGACCGCCACCGTCTTCCCGGCGTAGACGCCGATCACCGCCATGGCGATCCACCCCGCCAGCACGGAGCCGATCAGCGCCGCCGGGATCGCGTACAGCACGCCCGTGCCGGCGCTCCGGACCGCGTCCCGCAGGCTCCAGCCGTGCTCGCGGCCCGGGAGCCCGATCAGCAGCGCCACAACCAGCCCGATCGCCGCCCCCACGAGGAAGAGGCCGAAGCTCGTGACCAGCAGCGCGTTCCCGTTCATCCGACCGGCCAGCGCCATGGCGCCCACGGTGTAGCCACCGAGCAGCAGCCCCGTGCTGACCGTACCGCCTACTACCAGCCGTCCCGTCAGGCCCGCCTCGCGGGTCACCGTCCGGGTGCTCTCGGTATGTGCCGACATGGTCCTCGTCCTTTCCGTTGCGGGGCTCCGTTCCCGTCTCCGACCCCATGGAGGGGCAGGAGCGGTGCCGCGTCGGTCGGTTGTCCTCTAAGCTATTGAAAATAAACGCTTTACGGTTTTTTCGACGTCGCCCGGGCATGGCCTTGGCAGAGGCGAATCGCGCGGTTTCTCACGGTCGGGGTGCGCGATTTCGCGCGGCTCTTTCGATTTCGAGTTCGATTTCGAGTTCGATTTCGAGGGGAGGGGTAGGTCGAGGGCGAGGTTGAGGGTGAGGTGTCCGGGGTTGAGGGGTTCCGGGGCAGTGGAGGTCAGCTATCTTGTGGGTCATGAGGATGAGGCGAGGGAGCGTGGGCGTGTTCGGGGTTGCGGCCGGGGCCGCGGTGCTGGCGGTGGCGGTCGGTGCCAGCCCGGTGGCCGGGCAGGACTACGAGGGGCTTTGGGCGGCGGGGGTGCCGTACGAGGAGTTCAGGGACGGAGTGGAGGCGCGCCGGTCGTTGTGGGAACGGAACACGGAGCGGGCGCAGGTGCCGGCGTCGCTGCTGGAGCGGGCGCGCTCGGTGCCGGGGTCGTGGCGGCTCCTGGTCGTCGCCACGGACCGGTGCAGTGATTCGGTGAGCACGCTCCCGTACATCGCGGCGCTGGTGGAGCGAGTCGACGGACTGGCGCTCCGGATCGTGCCCCCCGACGAGGGCAGGGCTGTGATGGCGGCGTACCGGACGCCCGACGGCCGATCGGCCACGCCCACGGTGGTGCTCCTGGACGACGCGGGGCGCCCGGCCGGCGCGTGGGTCGAGCGTCCGTCGGAGCTCCAGTCGTGGTTCAACCGCAACCCCGACGGGCTCTCGCACGACGAGCGTTACTTCCAGAAGATGGCGTGGTACGCGCGGGATGCCGGGGTGAGCACGGTCGAAGAGGTCGTGGAGCTGTTGGTCAACCAGGTGAGTCGAGAGAGGGGAACGCAGTGATGGGAGCTCGTCTAGGCCGGGCCGTGCCCGGAGTCGTGCTGGTCGCCGCCCTGCTTGTGGTCGCCGCCGCGTGCGAGGAGTCGGGTCCGGACGCGTCCCGGCTCCCGGCCGGACACCGGGTGGCGGAGGACTACCATGCGAGCCTGCGGGTGGACCTGGAAGCGATGGAGCGTCGCTCCACCGGCCTGTACTTCCAGGACGTGGTGGTCGGGGAGGGCGTCCGCGCGGATTCCGGCGACATCGTCACCGTCCATTACGTCGGCCGCCTTCCGAGCGGGACGACGTTCGACAGCAGCCGGGAGCGGGACCGGCCGTTCGAGGTCGCCCTCGGCTACGGCCGGGTCATCCAGGGCTGGGACCAGGGGATCGTCGGGATGCGGGTCGGGGGCCAGCGTCGGCTGGTCATCCCGCCGGCCCTGGCCTACGGCGAGGACGGGAGGGGGCCGATCCCCGGCGGCGCTACCCTGGTCTTCGACGTGGAGCTGCTGGACGTGGTCAACCGGACGCCGGAAGGCGACTGAGGCCGGCCGCGGACCGAGTGCCGGCCCGCGGCCAGCCTACTCCGACGGCCGGGCTACAGCCCCCGCGCGAGCTCGATCAGCGTGTCGGCCTGATCGTCGCTCAGCCACATTCCGCGGAGCGCGTCGACGTGGCGTACGAAGGCGCCGAGCTGGCCGGCGGCCGCGTCCCCGCGACCCGAGCGCTGGGACTGCTCCAGCTTCGCGCACAGGGCGTCCGCGAGCCCGGCGTGGGGGACCCACTCACGGACCAGCGCGCACACGCCCGCCACGTCCGCCATCACCTCGAAGGAGACCTCACCGGCGCCGTCGTTCCCCGCGTGGTCCGTGGCGGACGCACGGACGACCGTCGTGCCCACGCCGAACGACCAGGCCGGGCCGGTGATGTCCGTGCAGCTCGTGCTCGCCACACCCGAGGTCTCATCCCACGCGTCGCAGCGGATGTCGACTTCGTCATCCAGCGCGAACGGGCCCGTATCGCCGCTGTAGTCCACGACCGGGAGCGACTCGTCGCGCTTGACCGTCACCGAAGCCGATGCCGTGCCGCCGTCCGACGTCGCCTCGCAGGTGAAGGTCACTCCGTGCGTATCCTCGACCACGGTCCGATTCTCGCACCCGGCCGTGGCCGTGACGGGACTCTGCTCGTCCGTGACGGTCCACCCGATCTCGATGTCACTGACGTACCAGTCGTCCTCCCCCAGCTCGCCGCTCACCGACGGTGTGATGACCGGCGGCGAGACGTCCAGCGTGACCTCCGCCACCGCCAGATCGATCCGCGTGTTCGAGCCGAAGGGAACCTCGATCGGGTCGCCGTCGGCCGTCACCCACCGGAACGACGACAGGCCGGTGAAGCTCCGGAGCCAGATCCCGCGCGCCGTCGGCGACTCCAGCCCGTCCCGCACGGCGAAGCCGTCGGTGTCCGCCGCGCCCCACTCGTGGCTCAGGGTGTAGATCCCGGTCCCCGACCGCATGTACGTGTCATCCCCGTCCACGCTCCCCGGGTCGTCACGGACCGGGAACGGGTGGCCCCCGCTGAAGCCGTACAGGTGCACCCGCGAGCTGCCGCCGCTCCCATCGGCCGCGGCGTCGTAGATGATGACCAGGCTCACGTGCCCGTCCGCCGTGCTCCGATGCAGCAGCACCGTCCCCGCGTCGGAAACCTCGTGGCCCGTGTTGGCTGACCGGGCATCGCCGTCCGCAGCGTCCCACGCGTAGAAGTCCTCCACCGTCCCGGCGCTCTCGATCGGTGCAACCACGTGCGTCACCTGCGTGCCCCCCTCCTCCCACGAGATCCTGTACTCCAGCCCCGTCGGCGCGCCGCCGTGGTCGTTGGCTCGCGCGTCCGGACGCAGCCGACCGTCGTCGATCCCGGTAAACTGGCCGTCACATGCGGTGAGCCCCACGGCGGCCAGCACGGCCATCGCGGGAAGGTGACGGAAAATGGATGCGGTAGGCATAGAAATCTCCCCCGGCGGAGGGTCTGCTATGGCCGGGGGAGAATCGACCTTCGAACGTGAACGGTGGCGTGCACCGGGTGGGCGTGTCAAGGGGGGAGGGCGGGATGGGGCTCACCGGGGGACGAGCCGGACCAGGGGGGCGGGGTCCTGGTCGAGGAGGAGGTAGAGGGTTCCGTCGGGTCCCTGCTCGACGGCACGGATCCGCGCGTACCCGGGGAGGAGCGGCTCCCACCCGTTGACGCGCTGACCGCGGGGGTCGAGGAGGTCGACGCGGGCGAGGACGAGGCCGCGCAGCCCGCCCACGAAGGCGTCGCCCTGCCAGGCCGGGAACGCGTCCCCGTCGTAGATCTCGAGGCCGGAGGTCGCGATGCTGGGGTCCCAGTAGAGGACAGGCTGGTGCATCCCGGTGCGGGCGGTGTCCTCGGAGATGATGGAGCCGTCGTAGTCGATGCCGAACGTGATGGCGGGCCAGCCATAGTTGGCGCCGGCTTGGAGGCGGTTGAGCTCATCGCCGCCCCGGGGCCCGTGCTCGGTCTGCCAGAGCTCTCCGGTGGTGGGATGAACGTCGAGCCCCTGTGGGTTCCGGTTGCCGTACGTCCAGATCTCCGGTCGTGCATCGGGCGAATCGACGAAGGGATTGTCGTCGGGAACGGAGCCGTCGTCATGGAGTCGCAGGGTGGTGCCCTGGTGGTCGGATAGGTCCTGGGCGGAGTCTTTCTCTCCGCGCTCGCCGACGGTGACGTACAGGTACCCGTCGCGATCGAAGGCGAGGCGTGAGCCGAAGTGGACGGGGCTCCGTCGCCAGGCGTCGGCCTCCAGGATCTCCTGGACATCGACGAGGGCGTGGTCTTCGAGGCGTCCCCGGATCACGGCGGTAGTGGCGCGGGCCAGACCCCCGGGCCTGGAGAAGCTCAGGTAGACCCACCGATTGGACTCGAAGTCCGGGTGGATCGCCACGTCCATCAGACCGCCCTGTCCACGGGCCCATACGTCGGGCACACCGTCGACGGGCCGGGGATCGAGGCGGGCGCCGGCGCCGTCGAAATCGACGATGCGGAGCCGACCGGGCCGCTCGGTGATGAGGAGGTCGCCGTCCGGATCCCCGTCGGGTAGGAACGCCATGCCCCAGGGGTGCTCGAGCCCGGTGACGACGGTGTCGATGGTGAAGTCGTGCTCCTGGGAGCGGTGGACCTGCTGCGCGGTCACGGTGGCGGGGGCTGCGGCCAGGGCCGCAAGGGTCAGGGCGATGGGGAGTCGACGGTTCATAGCGGGTTCCGTGGATCAGGGCTCGATTCGTGGGAGGTGTGCTGGCAAGGAGCGGGCCGTCGCGGGTTGCTTCTGGCGCTGAGCACCCCGGGCCGGCATCCTGAGAATGAGGAGCCCCCTCATCCTGAGAGGTCTGCCATGGACCTGGTCGGCGTGGCGGAGGTCGTTTCCGCCGTTGCAGTCGTATTCGGTCTCGGCTTCGCCGTGAGCGAGGTGAAGCGGTACCGGACGCGTCGAGCCCGGGAGTCTGCGCTGGCGCTGGTCAACGCGTACCAGACGCCGGAGTTCGCCCGCGCAGTGGTGCTGATCATCGAGCTGGACGAGGCGCTCGAGCGAGCGGAGCTGGAGCGGCGCCTCGGGCAGGACATGAGGCTGATCTCGCTGCTGATGACGACGTGGGAGAGCCTGGGGATCCTGGTGCACCGTGGGGAGGTCAGCCTGGATCTGGTGGACGACTTCTTCAGCGGTGCCATCGTGCTCTCGTGGCGCAAGCTCGAGGCGTTCGTCCGTCAGATGCGCAGCGAGGGGGAGCGGGAGACGTATTTCGAGTGGTTCCAGTGGCTGGCGGAGCGGATGATCGAGCGGGAAACGGAGACCGTTCCGATCCCGGCTCATATCGAGCACGCGAACTGGCGTCCCCGGCGTTGAGCGGCCGGGGCGGGGCGGGGGGTAAGGCGATGGCGG
>JAWVYT010000035.1:0-12178 GCA_033722595.1 Longimicrobiales bacterium | reverse complement strand
TTCGAGGAGCTGGAGGAGTCGCTCCTGCGCGAGGCGCTGCGCCGGGCGGAAGGGAACAGGACGGAAGCGGGGAGGCTGCTGGGGATGAGCCGACACCAGGTGCGGAACCGCCTCAACAAATACGGGATCGAGGAATGAGAATGGGTTGGAGGGTATGGGGGCTGGCGTGCGGGGTACTGCTGGCGGCCACGGCGAGCCTGGCCGCGCAGAGCGACCTGAGCTGCGAGCGCTGCCACGGGGAGCTCGAGTTCCTCCGCCAGCACGCCGAGCAGCTGAGTGAGGCGCGGCGCCTTCTGGTGCCGACGTCGATGCTGGAGGGCACCGCGCACGACATGCTGCGCTGCGGCGCGTGCCACACAGGCTACGATCGGTTCCCGCACACCCCGGAGGCGTACTCGTCGAGCTGCGCGGACTGCCACGAGGAGGCCGTCGAGGTGTGGGCCGAAGGCGGGCACGGCGGCATCGACGGCGAGGAGGCCGTCGCATGCACCGAATGTCACGGCGTCCACGCCGTCGCGTCTGCCCGCGCGCTGGGATCGGGAGCCGAGATGGCCGCGATGGTGGCCGAGTGCGCGTCGTGCCACGAGACCCAGCGACTGGAGGCTTCCGCGCCCCACGCCGTAGAGGCGGCCTGCTACGCCTGCCACAGCCCCCACGAGGCCCGCCAGCCGGAGGTGGCGGGAAGCGGGCTGAGCCCTGCCGAGCAGCCGGAGACGTGCGGGGCGTGCCACCAGGAGGTGGCGGCATCGTGGCGCGAGGACGCGCACGGCCGCGCGGTAGCCGCCGCCACGGAGGTCGGCGAGGAGACGCCGACGTGCACGGCGTGCCACGGATCGCACCCCGTGGCCGGGCAGGCGGAGCGCCAACGGCTGGAGGTGGATCGGTGCGCCGGCTGCCACGAGCACTACGCCGAGTCCTTCTCCGACTCCTACCACGGCCAGGCGACCACGCTGGGGTCGACGGAGACGGCGACGTGCGCCGACTGTCACGGCGCCCATTCGATCCTCGGGGCCGATGAGCCCGAGTCCATGGTCTCGGAGGCCCGCCTGGTGGAGACGTGCGGGACGTGCCACCCCGATGCGAACAAGTCGTTCGTGGGGTTCCAGCCGCACGCCGACCACCACGACCGGGAGGGCAACCCGCTGCTGTACTGGGCCTACACCTTCATGACGGGGCTGCTGGTCGGGACCATGGCGTTCTTCGGGCTGCACACGCTCCTCTGGCTGATCCGCCTGGGGATCGACCGTGCCCGGGGCGTGTCCGACCACGGCTACCCCGACCCCACCCAGGTCCCGCTGGACTCCGCGCAGCGGGGCGAGGGTGGGTTCGTGTGGCGGTTCCGTCTGTACCACCGCGTGACCCACGCGGCGGTGGTGATCTCATTCTTCCTGCTGGTCTTCACGGGGATGCCGCTGCGGTTCAGCTGCACTCCGTGGTCGGGCTACCTGATGGACCTCCTGGGCGGGGTCGAGATGGCCGGGCTCCTGCACCGGATCGGCGGCGCCATCACCTTCGGGTACTTCGGCGCCCACCTGGGCTTTCTGGTCCGGGGGATCGTCCGGGCCGAGGACCGGAGGCGGATCCTCTGGGGCCGTGAATCGATCGTGCCGCACCCGCAGGATGTCCGCGATCTGTTCGCCCAGTTCCGCTGGTTCCTGGGGCTCGGCCCCCGGCCGCGGTTCGGGCGCTTCAGCTACATGGAGAAGTTCGACTACTTCGCGGTCTTCTGGGGCGTCGCCATCATCGGCGGCACCGGACTCATGCTCTGGATGCCCGAGTTCTTCTCCGGGTTCCTGCCGGGCTGGATGTTCAACGTCGCCACCATCGTGCACGCCGACGAGGCGATGCTCGCCACGCTGTTCATCTTCACGATCCACTTCTTCAATGTGCACCTGCGGCCGGAGAAGTTCCCGCTCGATGCCGTGATGTTCACGGGCCGGGCCACGGTGGAGTACATGGAGGAGGAGCACCCGGAGATCTCGGACCGGATCCGGGAGCACGAGGGCGAGGCGCCGAGCCGCCGCCAGCAGCAGGACACGCCCGCCCCGCCGCCGTCACGGCGGCAGACGCTGATCGCGACGATCTTTGGATTCCTCGCCCTGGGACTGGGCTTGATGCTGATCGGGATGATGACATGGGCAAGTCTCTGCTGACCCTCGCGCTCGCCGTCCTCTTCGCCGCGTGCGATGGACCGGGGGGCGCAGATGATCCGACCGCGCGGCCGCACGCCGACCAGACGTGCGCGTCGTGCCACGCCGGTCCCCGGGGCGAGCGGGGCCGGGCCACGGTGCCGGCGGCCTCGTGCACTACGGGCGGTTGTCATGAGGCCGGGGGCCCGGAAGAGGTCAGTGTCGCCGCCGTCCGGTTCCCGCATCGCGACCACGGCGAGGGCGGCGAGATCGAGCCGTCGTGCGCCGGCTGCCACACCCACAACGCGGGCGAGGACCCGCTGGTGGCCAGCGTGGATGCGTGTGCCCTGTGCCACATCCGGGAGGTGGGCAGCGGGGACGCGCAGGAGTGCCGGCTGTGCCACGGCGAGTATGAGCACGCCGAGCTCACGAGTCAGGGCGTGACCGTGGCCCACTCGGAGCTCCCGTGGCTGGAGATCGGGTGCGTGCGTTGCCACTACGACGTCGTGGCGGGGGAGACCGACGTAACGGGTCAGCCGTGCCGCCAGTGCCACGAGGACATGGCCGCGCTGAACGAGCGCGCGGTCGGCCGGGACCTGCACCCGATCCACAGCGGAGTGACGTGCACGTCCTGCCACGAGGCGAATATCCACGAGGTCCGGGCCATGAGCTCCGTCGTGGACCTGGTCTGCTCCGACTGCCACTCGCGGGAGCACGAGGTCCGGATCGTGGCCGACGGGGGGTCGGGTCTGTGCACGTCGTGCCATGCGGATGTCCACTCGGCACAGCAGCGACTCGTGCTCGGCGTCCGCCCGGACAGCGGCGTGACACCGAGCGCCAAGTTCCTGGCCGGCATCACCTGCCGCTCCTGCCACGTGGCGCCACGGGTCCGACGGACCGACCAGCCGGTGCGCGGCCAGGCGGAGGCGTGTGCCGGGTGCCACTCCCCCGAGTACCGGCAGGTGCTGGAGTGGTGGCGGGAGGGTCTGCGGCTCCGGGTGGCGGCCGTCCAGAGCTACATCGAAGCGGCCGACGCGACCGCGGCGCCGGCTTCCGACAGCGCCCGGGCGCTCCTAGGGGACGCGCAGGAGCTGCTGCGGCTGGTAGCCGAGGGAGGTGGCCAGCACAATCTGGAGCTGAGCGACCAGCTCCTCCGGGACGCTGTGGACCACGTCCGGTCCGCGTACGTCGTGACAGACCGTCGACCCCCGGCGTCGCCGGACCTGGGACGGGAGCCCCACATGGGGCTGTGCTCGTACTGCCACTACGAGTCCACCCGGATGTGGAACCTCCGGGACATGCCCGAGGACTTCCACAGGACGGTGCTGGGCGAGCCGTAGGTCGGCCCGGCCGCCCTCGACCCCGGTCCGGATCCCGCGGCGGGCGGGCGCCGGTACCCTCCAGGGGGTGGGGCCTTTCATTGGTGGTGCAGCGGTTGCAGGTTGACAGGCCGCATCACCCGGAGACAACGCGACGACCCTGGAGCACATCCATGCGACGACTGGCAGTCCTCATTCCCCTCTTCATGCTCGGCTGTGACGCCGAGCCCGATCAGGCGGCCGACCTGGTGCTCCGGAACGGCCGCGTGGTCACGGTGGATTCGACGCTGCCGGAGGCCGAGGCAGTGGCGGTCCTGGGTGATCGGATCATGCGGGTGGGATCCAACGAGGATGTGGAGGCTCACATCGGATCGGAGACCCGGGTCATCGACCTCCGGGGCCGGCTCGCGGTGCCGGGCTTCATCGAAGGGCACGCCCACTTCATGGGGGTCGGGAACGCGCAGCTGGGCCTCGACCTGACCACGGCCCGGACGTGGGAGGAGATCGTGGCCATGGTCGAGAACGCGGCGGCGGAGGCGGCTGCGGGTGAGTGGATCGTGGGCCGGGGGTGGCACCAGGAGAAGTGGGACGTGGTTCCCGAGGGTATGGTGGAGCGCGTCCCGACCCACCATGGGCTCAGCGCGGTCTCGCCGGACAACCCGGTGGTGCTGACGCACGCCAGCGGACACGCGGTCTTCGTCAACGAGCGGGCCATGGAGCTGGCGGGGATCGACCGGGATTTCGAGTCGCCGCCCGGGGGCGAGGTGGTCCGGGACGCGTCGGGTGAGCCCACGGGTCTCCTCCGCGACAGGGCCGAAGCGCCGGTGATGGCGGCCCGGGCCCGGGCGGAGGCCGGGCGGACGGCCGAGGAGGAGGCCGCCCGGTTCCGGCGGGTCGCCCGGCTGGCGGCCGAGGAGGCGCTGTCGAAGGGCGTGACCACGTTCCACGATGCGGGTGCCGACTTCGCGACCATCGATGGGTATCGGAGGCTGGCCGAGGCGGGCGAGCTCCCGGTCCGGCTGTACGTCATGGTTCGGGCCCCGAACGACGAGCTGGAGGCCCGGCTCCCGGACTACTGGATGATCGGGGTCGGCGAGCACCGCCTCACAGTCCGGTCCATAAAGAAGCAGATCGACGGGGCCCTCGGGTCCCACAGCGCGTGGCTCCTGGAGCCGTACGCGGACCTGCCCGGCAGCACCGGACTGATGACGGCCCCGGTCCGGGAGGTGGCGCGCACTGCGGAGCTGGCCGTGGACCACGGCTTCCAGCTGAACGTGCACGCCATCGGGGACCGGGCGAACCGGGAGGTCCTGGATATCTTCGAGGCAGTGTTCGACGAGCACGACCTGGAAGACCCCCGGTGGCGCATCGAGCACGCCCAGCACCTGCATCCCTCGGACATCCCGCGCTTCGGCGAGCTGGGGGTCATCGCGTCGATGCAGGCGATCCACGCCACGTCGGACCGGCCGTGGGTGCCGACCCGACTGGGTCCGGACCGGACGGAAACGGGCGCGTACCGTTGGCAGGACCTGTGGGAGACGGGGGCCGTCGTCACGAACGGCACGGACGCTCCCGTCGAGGACATCGATCCGATCGCGAGCTTCTGGGCCACCATCTCGCGGGAGCTGCCCGATGGCACCGTGTTCGACCCGGATCAGCGCCTGACCCGGGACCAGGCGCTCCGCTCGTACACCCTCAACAACGCATACGCGGCGTTCGAAGAGGGACTGAAGGGGTCGATCACGGCCGGCAAGCTGGCGGATATTGTCGTGCTGTCCCGTGACATCATGACGGTCCCCGTGGACGAGGTCCGCGACGCGGTCGTGGACTACACCATCGTCGGCGGCGAGGTGCTGTACGAGCGGGAGGATGGAGCGGACGGCTGATCCGAAGCGGGAATCCGGCAGGCGGACCTGCGGGGCAACGCCCCACCGCCGGCCGCGGGACACGCCCGACTGACGGAGGGCGCCGGGCCTGTTACCTTGCAGCAGTCCGCAGAGGCCCGGTACCGTCGCTCGGCGGCGGGGCCTGATCCCGGGAAGTCCATCCGCCAGCCATGTCCCCGAAACCTTCGAACAGCTCGGACGCCTCGCCGCGTCATGGCCTCGGCGAGCGGCTGCTCCGGATCCCCCTCTTCTACAAGATCCTGGTGGCCAACGCGGCGATCGTCCTGGTGTTCACGCTGCTGGCCACGTGGCTGGCGGCTAACCTCGGCGGCGTGGAGTCGTCGATCCCGGCCATGGTCGCCGTGGCCGCGGCCGGGGCGGTGGTCAGCATCGCGGTGAACGCCATCATCATCCAGCTGGCGCTGGACCCGCTCCGACTGCTGAAGCAGACCGTGGAGCGGGTGGAGGAGGGCGACGTCGACGCGCGGGTCCCCCACTCGCCGCTGGCCGATCGGGACATGGAAGGGCTCATGTCGTCGACGAACTCGATGCTGGACCGGCTCGGGGACTACCGCGCGCGGCTCCGGGACGTGGCCGCCAGCGCGCTGAACGCGGCGGAGGAGGAGCGACGCAGGATCTCGCTCGAGCTCCATGACGACACCTCGCAGCGCCTGGCGGCGATCCTGATGCGCCTCCGTCTGGCCCGGAGCCTGGACGACCCCGAGGCGAAGGACGCGGTGCTGGAGGAGGTCCGGAAGGAACTCGCGGACACGGCGGACGGGCTCCGTCGCTATGCCCAGGGGCTCCGCCCGCCCGCGCTCGACGAGCTGGGGCTGGGCCCCGCCATCGAGTCCCACGTCCGCCACGTGGCGGAAGCGGCGACGGCGCCCGTGGAGGTCCAGGTCGAGGAGGTAGGTCGACTGGAGTCGCCGGAGGCGGAGCTGGCGCTCTATCGGATCGTGCAGGAAGCCATCACGAACGCCCTCCGACACAGCGGCGCCCGCGGGATCCGGGTCCGCCTGTGCTGGCAGGAGGGTGCCGTGGTAGCCACCGTGGCGGACGACGGTATCGGCTTCGACGTGCAGGCCGTGCTGAACCAGGACGACGAAACCCACGGCCTCGGGCTGTTCGGGATGCGCGAGCGTGCGGAGTACGTCGGGGGGCGGGTCGAGATCGACAGCGAGGTCGGAGCGGGGACCACGGTCCGGGTGGCGGTCCCGGCGGCCGGCGCGGCCGCGTCGCTCCCCGAAGACGTCTTCGGCTAGCGGGCTATTGCTCGGCCCGGAGCAGCCCGGTCTGGAGGGCGAACCGGACGAGCTCGGAGCGGTGTCGGAGCTGGAGCTTGTCCATGATCCGGCTCCGGTACGTGTCCACCGTCTTGGGGCTGATGAACAGCTTCTCCCCGATCTCGCTGGAGCTGAACCCCTCGGCGGTCATGGCCAGCACGTCCCGCTCCCGCTCCGTGAGCTTGCTGAGCGGGCCCCGCATCTCGTCGGCATCGGCGTCCTTGTAGCGCTCCAGCAGCAGCTTCGCCGCGCTTGGGTAGAGGAAGACCTCGTCGCGGGCGACGGTGCGGATGGCGTGCGTCAGGTCCTCGTCCGCGCTCGTCTTCCGGACGAAGCCGCTCCCGCCGGCATCGAGGACGGGGAGCAGGAACTCCTCCTCGGCGTGCATGGTGAGCACCAGGACCTTGGTGGCCATGTCCATCGCCGCGATCCTCCGAGTCGCTTCCATCCCGCCCATCCCCGGCATGGAGAGGTCCATCACCACGATGTCCGGCTCCAGTTCCTTGACCTTGGCGATGGCGTCCTCGCCCGTATCGGCTTCCCCGATGACCTGGAGGTCGGGCTCCGCGTCGAGGAGTGATTTCAGGCCGGCACGGAGGACGCCGTGGTCGTCAGCGAGGAGGATGGTGATGTTCTTGGGCATCGCGGCTATCCGAAGAGTGGTCCCGTCCGATTTGCGGCCAAATGTAGTGTCGTCCCGTGCGAATCACCACCCGAGGGGCCCGGGTCTCAGGGCTCGACGCCGTTGACCGGGATCTCGAAGGAGAAGGTACTGCCGTGCCCTTCCCGGCTCTCCACGTCCACCGTCCCGCCGTGGGCCTCCGTGAGGCCCCGGGCGATGGCGAGTCCCAGCCCCACACCGGGGCTGCCGTGCTGCTTGGCCTGCCAGAACCGGTCGAACACGTGGGGCAGCGCGTCCGACGGCATCCCCGGCCCGGTATCCCGGACCCAGAACCGGATCCCGTCCCCGGCCGGGTCGGCGCCAATGGTGATGGTCCCGCCCGGCGGCGTGAACTTGAGCGCGTTGCCGACCAGGTTCGAGAAGATCTGATGGACGCGGTCCGCGTCCACGCGCATCATCTCCGGGAGCCCGGCGGCCACGGCCCGCTCCAGCGTGACGCTCTTCTCCTCGGCGAGTCCCCGCACCGAGCGGGCGGCTCGCTCGACCAGCTCCGTGACCCGCTCCGGGCGCCGGACGAGCCGCAGCCTGCCCGACTCGATCCGCCGGATCTCAAGCAGGTCGCGGATCAGGCGCTCCATCTGGTCGGCGGCCTGGCGGATGGCGTCGACCTGGTCCCCGGCGTCGTCGATCTTCTGGGCATCGAGCATCCGGTCCAGGACCCGGGCGGAAACCCGGATCGCGCTCAGGGGGTTGCCCAGGTCGTGAGACACGACCGCCAGCACCTCGTCCCTCGCCGCCACCGCCTCTCTCGCCGCCTCGTAGAGCCGGGCGTTGTCCACGGCCAGCGCCGCGCGCCGGCCCAGCTCTTCGGCCAGCAGGATATCATCGCTCCCGAACGGACGGGCCGGGTCGCTGGAGACCAGGGCGAAGGCCCCGAGGGTCCGGTCCCTGGCCACCAGCGGGACCACCAGGAGCGATCCCACGCCCAGGCGGCGCAGGAGCTCCAGATGCCGGTCGTCTGCCGCGATGCCCCGGAGGAATTCGTCGGTCACCCTCTCGATGAGCTCCGGCTTCCCCGTCTCGAGGACGGTCAGGGTCGGGTGTGGCCGGGAGGCCTCGGGGGGGTACCGCTGGAGCTCCCGGACGACGGGGTCGAGCTCCGGATCCGAGTGAGTCGCCTGGATCCGGGTGACACCGGACTCGGCAGCCACGTCGATGACGCACCAGTCGGCGAGATGGGGGAGGGCGATGCGGGCCAGCCCCGCCATGGTCGCCTCGTAGTCGAGCGACCGGGCCAGCACCGAGCTCGCGTCGGCCAGGAACCGCTGGGTATGCTCCGCCTTCTTCTGCTCCGTGACGTCGCGGAGCACCACGGTGAAGACACGGCCGGAGGGCGTGTCGAGCCGGGAGATGGACGCCTCGGCGGGGAACTCCCAACCGTCCTTGCGCACGCCCGCGATCTCGCGGCGCTGGCCCATGTGCCGGGCCGCCTCCGGACCTTCGGCGAAGCGGTCGAGGTGCGCGCCGTGAAGGTGGCGGAACCGTTCAGGCAGGAGGATGTCGAGAGGCCGGCCGATCACCTCCTCGCGGTCCCAGCCGAAGATCTCTTCAGCGCCCCTGTTGAAGAGGATGATGCAGTGATCCTCGTCGACCGAGATGATGGCGTCGGCGGCGATCTCCACGATCCGCTCGAGACGCGCCCGCGTGGCCTCGAGCGCGTTGGTCGCCGCAGCCTCGCTGGTGCGCTCACCGCCCAGGATTCGCCGGAAGAAGGAACGGATGCTCACGGGTTCACTGCTGTGACTTCGCCAGGAATGCAGAAAAGATAGGCGGTCGGGGGGTGCCGGTCGAGGGTGCCGGAGCCGGCCGGCAGCGGCGAGTATCGGGCGTCGCGGAACCACAGCGGCCGGCCGCGCGTTCCCACCAGTGTGGACCGGGAATGAAACGAGCGCACCGAGCCCGTGGGGGGAGGACGAATGAGCCGGTATACGATGGTGGCCGCCGTGGTGGCCGCGGGCACCCTCGCCGCCCCGGCGGCCGGCCAGGAGGGGTGGGAGGGGTGGCGGACCGATTTCTCCAGGCACACGGTCCCGCTGGACCAGATCGTGGCCGGCGGCCCGCCCAAGGACGGGATCCCGTCCATCGACGACCCGCGGTTCGTCCCCGTCGAGCAGGCCGACCGGTGGCTCGAGTCGGATGAGCCGGTCCTCGTGGTGGAGGCGAACGGGGAGGTGAAGGCGTACCCGCTCCAGATCATGGTCTGGCACGAGATCGTGAACGACCGGATCGGTGGTGTCCCGGTCGCCGTGACGTACTGCCCTCTCTGCAATACCGGGATCTCGTTCGATCGGCGCCATGATGGCCGGGTTCTGGAGTTCGGGGTCACGGGGATGCTTCGGCACTCGGACATGGTCATGTACGACCGCCAGACCGAGAGCTGGTGGCAGCAGGCGAGTGGCGAGGGGATCGTGGGCCGGTACGCCGGGGACGAGCTGCGGTGGATCCCGACGCAGACGTTGAGCTGGGAGCGGTTCCAGAAGGCGCACCCGGACGCCCCGGTCCTCTCCCGGGACACCGACCACCGTCGTCCCTATGGAAGGAACCCGTACGTGGGGTACGATCTGTCGGGGCCCCGAGGCGGACCGTATCGACAGCTCCTGCGGGGCTCGGAGACCGATGACCGGCTGCCGGCCATGGAGCGTGTGGCGGCCGTGCACCTGGACGGCGAGTCGGTGGCGTTCCCGTTCTCCCGATTGAAGGAGGTCGAGGTCGCCAATGCCGATGTGGCGGGTCGACCCGTGGCCGTGTTCTGGGGGCCGGGCACCGCGAGCGCGCTGCAGGCCCGCAACGTCGCCGGCGGCCGGGACGTGGGCTCGACCGGCGTCTTCTACCGGACGCTCGACGACCGTGTGCTGAGCTTCGAGGCCCTCGGGGACGGGGCGTTCCGCGACCGGCAGACGGGAAGCACCTGGAACCTGCTGGGCCAGGCCACGTCCGGGCCGCTGGCCGGCCGTGAGCTGGAGGGCGTTCCCCACGGCGACTTCTTCTGGTTCGCATGGGGTGTTTTCCGCCCGGACACCCGCGTCTGGAGGTAGGCGACCCGGCGCCCCCGGCCCGCGCCACGCCCCCGGACCGGCCTCGCGAGGAATCTCCGGAGCTTGCAGGGCTTGCCGTACGGCGCCTCGGCCGACATCGTCGTTGCGGCGGGGGGCCGGAACTGGGCGAGCTGGGTGAGGGGCGGGAACCTTCAATCCGCCCGGCCAGGTCCGGGTCCCCGGCATCACGGGGGACGGCACGGGTGTCTCCGGGTCCTTGAACGCCCGGCGCGTGACCGTTCTCGGCTCTGACCTGGGATGGCCTTCCTGCCAATGACGTCCAACGACGAGAACCTACAGCGCGCCCGGGAGCTTCAGGCGTTCGCAGAGGACGCGGACGTGCTCCCCGTGCTGGTTCAGATCGATCCGGACCCGGACGGCATGGCCAGCGCCATGGGTCTGCGCCGGCTGCTGCATCGGACGGAGGAGGAGAGCCCGATCATCAGCCTGGGCGAGGTGACGCGGCCCGAGAATCGCCGCATGGCCGAGATGCTGGGGCTGCAGGTGGTGAAGGTCAGCGCGACGGAGCTGAACGGCCTGAAGAAGGTCGTGGCCGTGGACACGCAGCCGGCGCCCGAGGAGGGGGCACGGACGAAGTACGCGGTGATCGACCACCACCCCGTCCGGGAAGGCTGGTCCGGCGAGTTCGTCGATATCCGCCCGCTGATGGGCGCTGCGGCCACGATGGTCACCCAGTACCTCCGGGCCACGGGGGAAGGGGTCATCACGCCGCGGCTGGCCACGGCGCTCCTCTACGGGATCCGCACGGACACCGATATCCTCCGGCGGGGCGCCACGCCCGAGGACGTGGAGGCCTACGCGTTCCTGCAGGGGATCGCGGATCAGGAGCTGCTGCGCAAGATCGGTCGGCCCGCGTTCTCGGAGCGTGGGATCCGTGCCCTCGGCCAAGCGCTGGCGGGGCTCGCGGTGGACGGCCACGTCGCCGTCGCCTACGCCGGGCGACTGGACGACCCGTCGTCGCACGTGCTCCCGAGCCTGGCGGACTTCCTCCTGACGATCCAGGGCGTCGCGTGGTCCGCGGCCGTGGGGCTGATCGAGGACCGTATCGCCATGAACATCCGCCGGGTCGGCGGCGCCGTGGGCGCCGGGGCGCTGGCCCGGGAGCTCTCGGAGGAGCCGGGCGCGGGCGGAGGACACCACTCCATGGCCCGGGTCACGATCGCCGTGGAGCCCGGCCGGTTCTCCGTCGAGGCGGGCGACGCCGATGCGACCCGCTGGGCCATGGAGCGGATCCGGGCAGGGATCGAGGCGGTCCGATCCGTCAGATCAGACGGACCAGCCGACGGATAGCCCGACCCATCCGCAGCGCATCGGCCAGCATGGCGGGTGTGGGAAGCCATCGCTCGCCGAACGAGTGAGCGAACAGCGCCGTGACCACACTGTCGCGCACCCGATCCGACGGCAGTGCCCGCCGGAGCCGGACCAGCTCCGTCCACGGCACGAGCCGGTCCTCGCGTCCGTGGGCGAGGAAGACGGGAACTCCCACCCGGTCCAGGTGATCCGCCGGCTCCAGGAGCGGATCCCTGCGGATGGAGGGCCCCACCAGCCGCTCGGCGAGGGCGGCCAGGCGCTGCCGGTCCGCGGCGGTCACCGCCGCGTCGGTCGGCGGCGCCAGCAGGTCGAAGAGCCGCTGCTCTCCCGGCGGGAGTCGACGGCGGGCCTCCGCCTTCAGCGGGTCCGTGGCCGGTTCCCAGGCCATGATCTTCCGCTCGCCGACCTCGCGGGCCAGCCAGAGGAGCGCGTCGGCCGTGGCCGCGTGATCCGCGTGCTCGGGGACCGCAGTCAGGTAGTTCCCGGCGAAGATCCACCGGCCGTACGGG
>JAWVYT010000034.1:0-12417 GCA_033722595.1 Longimicrobiales bacterium | reverse complement strand
TCCAGTGGAACCGGAGCACGGGGATCCCGTACCGATCCACGGTCCCGTCGGGGTCGATCTCGCAGTAGCAGTCCTCGCTGGGGATCATCTCGCCGCGTCCGGCGAAGTGGACGGTCGCGCCGTAGTAGCGCCGGTAGCTCTCCTTCAGCGACGCGCCCCAGCCGCCGCCGGCCGGGTACCGCTGGATCCCGCCGCCGAACCCGTACTGGGGCATGTCCTTCCCGCCACCCACCTCGATGTGGTAGCCGCGGGGGAAGTCGAGGGCCGCGTTGTCGAGCCACCACGGCATGTAGACGTGCATCCCGCCCACGCCGTCTTCATTGTGGGGCGGCGTGTCCATCATCTTCGGCACGAACCCGGACACGCCGACGCCCGTGGTATCGGTCAGGTACTTGCCCACCACGCCGCCGGTGTTGGCCAGACCGTCGGGGTACCGCGAGGATGTCGAGTTGAGCAGGATCCGGGCGCTCGAGCACGCGCTCGCGGCCAGGACCACCACGCGCCCCTCCACGTGCTCGTCGAGCCCCGTGGTCTTGTCGATGTAGGCGACGCCGCTCGCCCGGCCATCCGGGCCCACGGTCACCTCCCGGGCCATGGCCTGGGTCACCAGCGTGAGCCGACCGGTGGCCAGCGCCGGCCGGATCAGCACGTCCGGGCTCGAGAAGTTGGACAGCGTCTGGCACCCGCGGTTGCACTGGGCGCAGTAGTGACACGGCTGCCGGCCCGGCATCGGCCGGGTGATGATGGAGAGTCGCGACGGGATGCACGTGATGTCCAGCGCGTCGCACGCCTGCTTCACGGCCAGCTCGTAGCACCGGGGGCGGGGCGGCGGATGGAAGATCCCGTCCGGCTCGTTCGGCAGCCCCTCCACGGACCCGAAGATGCCGACCAGGCGGTCGACCGCGTCGTAGTACGGCTTCACGTCGTCGTAGCCGATGGGCCAGTTCGGGCTGAGCCCATCGAGGTCGCCCCGCCGGAAGTCGTCCGGCCCGAACCGGAGCGAGATCCGGCCCCAGTGGTTGGTCCGCCCGCCGAGCATCCGGGCCCGCCACCAGAGGAACCGCTCGCCCGGCGCGGTGGTGTACGGCTCCCCGTCGACCTCCCAACCGCCGATACACGCGTCGTGCTCGCCGAACGGCCGCTCCGGCGTGGCGCCGCCCCGCCGCTTCGTCTCGTACGGCCAGGTGAACATCGTCGTGTCGCGGCTGGCGTACCACTCGGGGCCGGCCTCCAGCAGCACGACGTTGGCGCCGGCCAGGGTCAGCGCGTACGCGGCCATGCCGCCCCCGGCGCCGGAGCCGACGATCACGACATCGTAAGGGTCCGACCGGGCGTTGCGACCTGGCATGAGCGGAGCCTCCGGTAGGCTGGGTGGTGGAGCGGGACCGGGCTGGCCGGGCCCGGGGTCCGCGGCTCGGGTTAAATTAGGCCCGGGCCGACCACCACGCTACCGTCCGCGCTGCCGGCCGCGAAGCGTGCTCCTGGAACCCGATCCCCGCGTCCGGCGACAGCTCGCGGGTCCCGTCGCGCGGCCCCGACTTTCCGAATCCGCAGCCGACCCTCACATTGCATGGACCCCTACCCCGGCCCGGCGGCGGTGGCCGTCCGGCGCCGCGGACGGGAGACCCTTCCAGCCAGACAGACAGGGGCACGCAATGTTGAGCATCGGCACCCGGCTGAGCGCCCTCATGTTCCTGCAGTTCTTCATCTGGGGCGCCTGGTACACCACGGTGGCCGTCTTCATGACCGCGAACGGGATGGAGACCCTCACCCACTGGCCGTTCACCGTGAATCCCATCGCCGCCATCGCGGCGCCGTTCTTCCTCGGGCTCGTGGCCGACCGCTATTTCCCGACGGAGAGGGTGTTGGGCGTGCTCCACGTCCTCGGCGGGCTGGTCATGCTCGCCGTGCCCCAGGCCGCGGGCGCCCCGTTCTGGTTCATCACGCTGCTGCTCCTCTACAACCTCTGCTACATGCCCACGCTCGGGCTCTCCAACTCGCTGGCGTTCCACCACATTACGGACCAGGAGAAGCAGTTCCCGCTGATCCGGGTGTTCGGCACCATCGGGTGGATCGCGGCGGGCCTCGTGATCAGCTTCCTCCTCGGCGCGTTCGTCGGTGGCGTCCCGGAACGGACGGCCGCGCCGCTCTACTTGACGGGCGCGGCCAGCATCGTCCTGGGCCTCTACAGCTTCACGCTGCCGCACACGCCGCCGCCCGCGGCCGGCGAGGAGGTGTCGGTCCGGAGCATCATCGGGGTGGACGCCCTCCGACAGCTGGGCAGCCGATCCTTCTACGTGTTCATCGCGGCCTCGCTCCTGATCTCGATCCCGCTGGCGGCGTACTACAACTTCACCCAGATTTTCCTGGGCGCGGCCGGTGTGGAGCGCATCGCCGCCACCCAGTCGCTCGGCCAGGCGTCGGAAGTGGTCTTCATGCTTCTCATGCCGTTCTTCTTCAAGAGGCTCGGTGTCAAGTGGATGCTGCTCGTAGGTATGGGCGCCTGGGTGCTCCGCTACGTGCTCTTCGCCATCGCGGCGCCCGACGCCGTGTTCTGGCTCATCGCCACCGGGATCCTGCTCCACGGCGTCTGCTACGACTTCTTCTTCGTCACCGGCCAGATCTACGTGGACAAGAAGTCGACGCCCGCGGTACGGGGCCAGGCCCAGGGCTTCCTGGTGCTCGTGACCTACGGCGTAGGGATGCTCATCGGCGCCCAGCTGGCCGGCGAGCTCTACAACCTCTTCCTCGCCGGTCGACCCGCGCTCCCGCTCCCGGAGTGGCCCGGGTTCTGGATCGTGCCGGCCATCTTCGCCGCAGTCGTGGCCGTCTTCTTCGCCTTTAGCTTCAAGGACCGCGTGACCGACCGCTCGGTCGAGCCGCCGTCCGAGCCCGTTCCCAGTGGAGGAATCGAGACATGAAGACAACGACCATACCCGCCCCATCCCGCCTCGCCCTGGCCGCCGCGCTGGCCGGCGGCATCGCCTGCGGGCCCGGCGCATCCGAGGAGGCATCACGGGGGGGCGACGCCGACACGGAACCGGCCGGCGAGATGGCGGCCGGGGCCGAGGCCTCCGACACCGGGTGGGTCACCCTGTTCGACGGGACCGACCTCTCCGCCTGGCGCGGCTACCAGCGCGAGGACGTCCCGGCAGGCTGGCAGGTCCGGGACGTCCTCCTCGTGTTCGACCCCGCCGCGGGGCAGGGGGGCGACATCGTCACCCGGGAGCCGTTCGCCGACTTCGAGCTCCGGCTCGACTGGCGGATCGAGCCCGGGGGGAACAGCGGGATCTTCTATCGCGTCGATGAGGAGGCCGAGGTGATCTGGTACCACGCCCCGGAGATGCAGATCCTCGACGACGACGCGCACGCCGATGGCGGGAGTGCCCTCACCTCCGCCGGCTCGCTCTACGCCCTGTACCCGCCGACCGAGGACGTGGTCAACCCCGCGGGCGAGTGGAACCGGGTGCGCATCATCGCCCGCGGACCCCATGTGGAGCACTGGCTCAACGGCGCCCGGATCGTGGAGTACGAGATCGGGTCCCCGGACTGGGACCAGCGGGTGGCGGACAGCAAGTTCGCCGAGTACCCGGAGTTCGGGCAGACTAGGGAAGGGAGGATCGGGCTCCAGGACCACGGCGACACCGTGTGGTTCCGTGACATCCGGATCCGCCCGATCAATGAGGAGGCCCCATGATGAAACGACGTGATTTCCTGGCCCGGGCCGGCGCACTGGCCGCCGGGGGCGCACTCGTCGGCGTGCCGGGGTGCTCGGGTGCCAGCGCGGACGACCGACCCGTGGGCGCAGCGGACGGAGGAGGTCCGGAGGCGCTGTTCGGCATCTCGCTGGCCCAGTGGTCGCTCCACCGCACCCTCTTCGCTGGAGAGCTCGACACTCTCGACTTCCCGGCCGCGGCCCGCGACCGCTACGGCCTCGATGCCGTGGAGTACGTGAACCAGTTCTTCACGGACCGGGCCCGGGACCAGGCGTGGCTCGCACGGCTGCGTCGAGCCGCCGGGGACGCGGGCGTCCGGAGCCTCCTGATCATGGTCGATGGGGAGGGCGCCCTCGGCGACCCCGACGCGGCCGCCCGGGAACGGGCGGTGGAGAACCACCGCAAGTGGCTTGACGCCGCGTCGTCGCTGGGGTGCCACTCGATCCGGGTCAACGCCCGGAGCGCGGGGTCCAGGGAGGAGCAGGCCCGCCTCGCCGCCGACGGGCTCCGGCGCCTCTGCGAGATCGCCGAGCCCCACGAGCTGAACGTACTCGTGGAGAACCACGGCGGCCTCTCGAGCGACGGCGGCTGGCTCGCCGGCGTGATCGAGCGGACGGACCACCCGCTGGCCGGCACGCTCCCGGACTTCGGCAACTTCCGGATCAGCGAGGAGCCGGAGGAGTGGTACGACCGGTACCGGGGCGTGCGCGAGCTGATGCCGTACGCGGATGCCGTGAGCGCGAAGAGCCACGCGTTCAGTGAGCAGGGACGCGAGACCGCGACCGACTACACTCGGATGATGCGGATCGTGCTGGACGCCGGGTACCGCGGGTACGTCGGGATCGAGTACGAAGGTGACGGTCTGTCCGAGCACGACGGGATCCTGGCGACCCGTGACCTGCTCCGCCGGGTCCGGTCGGAGCTGGCGGAGGAATACGCGTGATGCGGTCGACGCTCTGCCGGCCAGACCCGGGATTTGCCGGGCCGGAGCTCCGACGCCATATTGCGGGGAGCCTCGCCCACACGGCAACCCCGTAACACCGAGCCCGGATGCACACCCGATCCGCGGTCATGGACAGGCAGTCTCGCCTCCGCGAGCTGGGGCTCCGGCCCGTGGCGGATCCGACCGCCAGCCGGCTGACCCGCGTCGGCCGCTGGAGCTGGCGCATCGATGCGGCCCTCCCGGCCATGGGTACCCGTGTGGCGATTACGGCGATCGCGCGGTCGTCGGCCCGGCTCGAGGAGGCCGTGGGCCGGGCGTTCGCCGAGATGGATCGACTGATCGCGATCTTCACCCGGTTCGAGACCGACTCGGCCCTCAGCGTCCTCAACGACGCGGGCCGCCTCGACCGGCCGCCGGTCGAGCTCGCACGCGCCCTGGCCCGCGCAGCGCGCTACCACCGACTCACACGGGGCGCCTTCGACGTGTCCGTCGCGCCGCTGGTCGAGCTCTTCGATCCCGGCACCGGCCGCCGCCCCACCCGTCCGCCCACGGCCGCGGAGATCGCCGAGGCCAGGGCGGTGACCGGGACCGGACACGTACAGGCTTCCGAGCGCGGGATCCGGTTCAGCCGCGAGGGCATGCGCGTGACGACGGACGGCATCGCCAAGGGGTTCATCGTGGACGCCATGGCCGCCGTGCTCGAAGCGGGCGGCGTGCGCCGGTACCTCGTCGACGGCGGCGGCGATATCCGAACCCGCGGCCGGGCAGAAGGGCGGCGGCCCTGGACCATCGCGGTCCGGGACCCGGACGACCCGTCGTCGTTCCTCGATGCCGTACGGCCGGGACGGGGGGCCGTGGCCACATCGGGCGGCTACGAGCGCCGGTTCGCGGGCCCCTACCACCACCTGGTCGACGGTGCCTCCGGAACCTCGCCCCGGACGGTCAGGAGCGTGTCGGTGCGCGCACCGAACGCCACCGACGCCGATGCCCTGGCCACCGCCGCCTTCATCCTCGGCCCGACCGAGGGGGTGGCCCTCATTGACGACCTCGCCGACTGCGCCTGTCTCGTGATCGACCGGGACGGCCGCCGGCACACCTCGCGGGGCTGGAAGAGCGCCCCGCTGGACCTCGACGCAACGGAGTGATCATGCAGCGATTCCAGACCGCGGCGCTCGTCGCGCTCCGGCTGTTGATCGGCTGGCACTTCCTCTACGAGGGGCTGGCCAAGCTCACCAATCCGTACTGGACGTCCGCGGGGTACCTGGCCGACGCCAAGGGCCCGCTGGGCGACTTCTTCTCCGACCTGGCGGCGAGTCCCGGGGCGATCGCGGTCATCGACGCGCTCAACGCCTGGGGGCTCACGCTCATCGGGCTCGGGCTGCTGTTCGGGCTGCTGGCCCGTCCGGCCATCATCGCCGGGATCGTGGCCCTGGCCCTGTACTACCTGGCCGCGCCGCCGTTCCCGGGGATGGAGTACTCCATGCCGGCCGAGGGCGCCTACCTCGTCGTGAACAAGGTGCTGGTGGAGCTGGCCGCGCTGGTGGTCCTGCTGGCGTTCCCGACCTCGCGGCGGTACGGCCTCGACCGGCTCATTTTCGGCCCCCAGCCCGAGCCGACCTCTACCGCCCCGGCTGCGGCCGGGCGGCCATCGACTCCCGAGCCCGCGCCCGTGCAGGAGGTGCAGACATGAGCCCCGAAGAGCAGAGGAACGAGCAGGACCAGGAGGAGGGCCGGTGGTCGCGTCGCAGTGTGCTCAAGGCGCTGGTCTCCGTCCCCGTCTTCGGCGGGTTCCTGGCGGCGTATCTGGACAAGCGGGCACTGGAGCGGGCGAGGCGACAGGCGGTGCTGCAGGAGCTGGGGGTCAGCGAGACGGGCCCGGCGGTCATCGAGGACTTCATGTCGCGGCCGCCCGGGGAGCGGATCCGGCTCGGGATCATCGGCTACGGCTACGAGGGTGAGGCGCTGACCCGGTTCGCCGGCTTCGCGAGCCCCGAGTGGGTAGAGGACGCGACCCGCCGGCAGCGGGAGGACCCGGCGGACAAGGACCTGGAGACGTACCTGGCCCAGAACGACCTGAACGTGGCCCTCACCGCGGTCTGCGACCTGTATGGCCCGCGCGCGGAGAAGGCCGTCGCGGCCTCTACGGTCGACGTTCGACCGGGCGGCGGGTCGCAGAGCCCGGCCAAGCGGTACGACCGCTACACGGACCTGCTGGAGAGCGGGGACGTGGACGCCGTGATCATCGCCACCCCCGACCACTGGCACGCCCCGATATCCATCGACGCCGAGGCCGCCGGTGTGCACGTCTACTGCGAGAAGTGCATGACCCGGACGGCTGAGGAGGCGGTGGCGATGCTGCAGGCCTTCCGCGGCTCCGATGTGGTCTTCCAGCTCGGGCACCAGAACCGTCAGAGCGAGAGCCACATGAAGGCCCGGGAGATCGTGAGCGCCGAGATCCTGGGTCCGATCACGCTCATCGAGGGGACCACGAATCGGAACACGCCCTGGGGCGCGTGGGTCTGGGACATCCCCGAGGAGGCCGGGCCGGGGAACATCGACTGGGCACAGTTCCAGGAGAACGCGGGCGGGACGTCTCCGTTCAGCCTGGAGCGCTACTTCCGCTGGCGCTGCTGGTACGACTACGGGACCGGCCTGGCCGGCGACCTCATGTCACACGAGTACGACGCCGTGAACATGGTCCTCGGCCTGGGCATCCCCGAGTCCGTCGTGGCCTCGGGCGGGATCTACTATTTCAAGGACGGCCGGGATGTCCCGGACGTCTTCCAGGCCGTGTGCGAGTATCCGGAGCGCGGGCTGACGTTCATGTACAGCGCCACGCTCGCCAACGGGAACTACCGCGGGCTCCAGTTCATGGGCCACGACGGTACGATGCGGCTGGCCGGCTCCCTCGACGTGGTGCCGGACAACGACTCGACCCGGTACGACGAGAAGCTCGAGCAGGGCATCATCTCGCCCGACCGGCCGATGTTCACCTACCGGCCCGGGTTCAAGGGGATCGACGCCGTGACGTCCGCGACCGCCGAGTACTTCGCCAGCCGCGGGCTGCTGTACACCTACCGTGGCGGCCGTAGGGTCTCGGCCTACCACCTGCACATCGCCGAGTGGCTGGACGTGATCCGCAACGGCGGCACTCCCAGCTGCGATATCGAGGCGGGCTTCGAGGAAGCCATTACCTGCCACATGGCCACGCAGTCCTTCCTCGAAGGGCGGAAGGTCGAGTGGGACCCTGTCCGGATGCAGATCGTCTGACGGGCGGCGGGGACCGGCGCGGGCGCGATCCGGGCCGGGAGCGCTGGGCTAGGACTCCCGGTCCGGATCTGCCGCGTCCTCGATCTCGCTCACCGTGCCGGGCTTCACGCCCTCTGGGTCCTTCACGTCATCCAGACCGGCCTTGTCGGGGTCGGGCACGGGGTCGGCGATCCCGGAGTCCTCCTCGGCCCGGACCGCGTCCGCTCCCTCCTGCTCCGCTTCCCGGGCCTCCCGGTCCGCGATCCGCTTCTCCATGTCCGGCTTGTCGCCGTACCGTGGATCGTCCTCGTCGTGCTGACGCCGGCCCTCCGACCCGATGGTGTTGCCCGTCCGCTCCATGCCTCGCCTCCCGGTAGTTCGATGATGGGGTGCAGCAGCGGCGCAACATGCGTACGAGCGGCACTCCCGGGCGCGTGAGAAGCCGCGAAAATTGTTCGGGGTCCGTGCAAACTCTGCTCGCCCGCCGGGCTCTGGCGGGAGCGGATCCGGTCGAGTGCGACCGCATTCAAATATCCATCGTGCAACGACTTGAGGGCTCAGTGGCGAAGGGATCGAAAGCCCCGGGGTCCCGCCCTTGCGTCGATTCCCTGGCGGCGGGACCCACCCCGCCCTCCGTACTGGATCGGACAGCCAGAACGCTGCTCAGAGCGAAGCCGTCGAAAGGCGGTGGCGCAGAGCTTCGGGGCTAACGCGACCACGTCGCCATGCCAGCCGGGCCGCCAGCATTCCCCTCGGGGGGGCTGGCGGCCCGGTCGCCTTGTGGTACTCCCTACCGAGGAGGCGTGATGTTCGAGTCGCTTCTGGGCAACCTCCCTCCGGCGTGGCGGGACGTGATCGGCGCCCTGGTATCGCTGGTCGCGTGGATCCCCGCCTGGCAGGAGCGGGTCATCGCCATGGTGCTCTCTCCGGACGCGTCGTGGCTCGCGATCGTGGCCTCGTGGGTCCTGCTGGCGCTGCCGGCGCTGCTGGTGGTCGTGGCCATGTGGGTCACGATGTTGTCGGTCTACACCCTTCCGTTCCGCTCCGGACGCGGCCAGTACCTGCGAACGCTGGCCTTCTCCTGGTGGGACGCGGGTCGAGGCATCACGGTCTACTGGGCGGGCGTGGCCCGGTTCGTCATGACCGCCGGCGGCCTGCTCTGGGCCGGCGTCCGGTACGCCGTGATGACCGCGCTTCGCGTGGTGCGGTCGCTGGTGTCGGCGCCCGCGGCCGCCCTCGACTGGACGGCCCGGCGCTACTTCCAGCCGGGCGTGCCGTGGTTGGCGTTCGTGCTGATCCTGGGCTGGTCGGCGCTGGAGGCGGGCGTGTTCACGTTCACGCTCCGGCCCACCATGTACGAGGTGCTGTACGACCTGACGGGCGCGCCGCCCAACGCGGTGGTCCTGACCGGCGTCCTGTACGCCCTCCTGTTCCTCCTCATCGTGGGCAGCTTCGCCTGTATCCAGGTGCTGAAGGAGGCCATCGAGGCGAGGAAGCCGAAGGAGATCGTGCAGATGCTCTTCGTGGAGCTCTTCGTGATGTTCTTCGAGGTCGTGTTCCTCTATCGCGAGCTCATCGACGCCATCACCCCGTGGATCGCCCAGCAGACGGGTGGCGCCGTGCGCCTCGGTCTCTGGTCCACGCTGGCGCTGGCCTCCTTCGGCTGGATCGGGATCCGGGGCATGACATGGTTCCTCTTCGGCCGCTACGGCACGCCCGCCGTCATGGCCATCGTCTCCCGCGAGACGCTGGACGTGGGCGCCGGTGCGAGCGTCCGGGAGCAGGACGAGACGTTCGGCTGGTGGCGCGACATGGTCGCGGACCTGAAGAAGGAGCAGGCGTGGCTGCGGAAGCGGGCGGAGGAGCTGGGCGAGGCGCTGGCCCTGCCTATCCTCCAACTCCTGGCCGCGGGGCTGAACTTCTGCCTGATCCTGGTGAGCTCGCGACCCGCGTTCGAGCTGCCGTTCGAGTCGCTGGACGAGGCCATGGCCCGCCTCCCGGGCGGCCGCGACGGCGACGCCATCCGTCCGCAGCTTGGCGGCGGTACCCGACCCCCTGCGACCGGGGCGACCCGGGGCGAGCAGCTGCCCGAGGAGGCCTGAGATGCGTACGCAGCGGAATCGACTGGCGCGGCGGATGAGGGTGGTGCTGCGTCGGGGCGTGGCCCGGCGGCTGCCGGCGTGGCTGCCCAACGACCTGGCCTGGTGGCTCAGGGTCGGCGGGATCAGCCTGTCGGTGGCGGCCCTGTCGGTGGCGGGGTGCGCCCCGACGAGCGAGCACGCCCTCGGGCCGAGGAGCACGATGTTCATCGGCGTGGATGTGAGCGGCTCGTTCGAGGACGACGGTCGGTACGATGACGCAATGGCCTTCGCGGCCTACTACATCCACGGGCACCTCACGGGCAAGGCGGAGCTGGAGCAGCCCCGTGCCCTGTTCGTGGGCGCCATCGGAGGCGAGCGGCCCGGCGAGACGCAGGCATTCCACCCGATCCACGACTTCGAGGGCAAGTCGCCGGCGGAGATCGAGGCGGACCTCCGGCAGTGGTTCCCGCCCAACGACCGGTACACGGACTTCAACGCCTTCTTCCAGCGGGCGGCCACGCTGGTGCAGCGGCAGAACCTCGCGCTGGCGCCCATCACGCTGGTCCTCCTCACCGACGGCGTGCCCGACCTGGGTCGCCACGATGGCGACCTCGAGGGAGCCGAGCGGTACGCGCAGATCGACCTCGACCCACTCGAGTACCTGGCCCGGAACGTTACCTTGCGCGTGCTGTACCCGGACCCGTCCGTGGCCGTCCACTGGGAGCGGGACGTGCCCCGCGACCGGGTCCGGATCTGGACCGTCGACCACGTGGTGATGCGCGGCTGGCGGGAGCAGCTCGAGGGACCGGCCGCCGTGGCGTCGACGCAACGGCCGGCCGACCGCGGCGAGGACGTGCGCCCCTCGCCGGACACGGCTCCGGATCCGATCACGCCCTCGACCGAGATCGCGGATAGAGCGGTACCGGACGCGGATCCGGCCAGCGCCGGTGGCGGCGAAACCGTCGAGCTCCGGGGTGGTGCCATGGGGGACCCCCGACTGCCGGGGGAGACCATGGAGGAGGTCCGGGGGCTGAGCGTCATGGTCCGGACCGATCAGCCCGACCTGTGGCGGTGGATCAAGGACAACGTGGACTTCCGGGTGCGGCGCAGCGTGCTCTGAAGGGTTGATCGCCGGTTGCCGCAGCACGCCCCGGCACTGCTGAACGGCGGTCCGGCATCGGACTGACGGCTGTGCTGGCGGCGACAGTGGCGCGAGAGCGGCGAACGCTTGCGAGACCGGCGTGACGGCCGAGGAGCGTCAGACCCGAGGCGTCAGTCGGCCCTCGCTCGAAATCACGCTCGAGGCGCTGCGGTCCGGGTCGATCGGAGCGGAAAGCCGTTCTGCTTGCCTGACCGGGTGGAACTCCGACCGTTATCGTGACTCAGGCGCCATCCGATCGAACCGCACCCCGCGCGTCCGGCCGTTCGAGGCCTCCAGGGCGACGACGTCACCGGACGCGTCCCGTACGAACTCCACCTCCGCCACCGGGAACGACCCTGTGAAGGTGTCGGGCCCCGACCCGGGACGCAGGCGTACCGGCTCGTCGAACCGGCGGTGGTCGAGCGTGAGGCGGCCCTCCTCGAGCGTGAGCGTATAGAACGTCTCGAGCTCCCGGCTGAAGTACCGACCGGTGTACGCGTCCAGTTCGTCATCGGTCGGCTCCCACACCTCGCCCTCGAGGCGGTGCGCCAGGTGCTCCCCGTTCTGGTGCAGCGTCAGGGAGTCTGCAGTCCCGTCCGGGTTCCGGTGGAAGGTGACGCTCGCGGGCACCACCAGGAGCCTGAACGTCGAATCGGACGTGGGCTCGATCCGCGCCCGCGGCTGCCCCGTCGCCTGGGTCCACAGCGTGTCGCCGTCCCGGAAAAACGACAGGACGAAGCTCGGGGCCTCGGCCAGCGCGTAGCGACCGGTGAGCGGGTCGAAGTCCTCCGGATCGTACTGTGCCGGGTCGAATTCCGCGGCCGAGTCCGACTCGTCCACCGCCGGGGCTGCCGCCTCATCCTCCTCCATGTGGTCCTCGAGGAACGCCCGGGCCACCGCGCTGGCGGTAGCGCCCGAGTTGAAGGTGGCGTTGTTGCTCTCCACCACCACCCCGGCGTCCAGCTCCGGGAAGTAGACGAGCATGGACCGATGGGCGAGGTCGGCGCCCCCGTGGTGGATGCGCTTCAGGCCGCGATACTCATCGACGAACAGGCCGAGCCCGTAGTCGGTGGTGTCTCCGTCGGCGAGGACGTACCGGGTGGTCATCCAGTCGAAGAGTTCGGGGCCCCCGACGGTTGGGTCCTTGAAATTGTCGATCCAGCGGGCCAGGTCCCCCAGCGTCGTGTAGATCCCGCCGGCCCCCATGGACCCGCCGACGTCCGCCGCCTCCCGCCAGCCACCGTCGTCCGCCGGCATATACCCCTGGGCCCCATTCTCCACGATCTG